>JALHWS010000080.1 GCA_022866885.1 Candidatus Microgenomates bacterium
CTTCGTCAGCTGCCCCTTGATGATCCGGATGTTTATAAACTGATTTCCTCCGGAGAAACGACCGGCATTTTTCAGCTTGAGTCAGCCGGTATGCGTAGGCTCGCCCGTGATTTGAAGCCGACGAAATTTTCCGATATTTCCGCTATGGTTGCCCTTTTCCGACCCGGGCCGATGGAATGGATTCCCTCATTTATCGAAGGTAAAGAAAATCCCAAGAAAATCAAGTATCCCCATCCGCATCTCAAGGATATTCTGGCGGAAACCTACGGAATTGCCGTTTACCAGGAGCAGTGTATGCTGATAGCCAATCAACTGGCCGGCTATTCGATGGTGGAAACGGATAAACTGCGGATGGCCATCGGAAAGAAAAAGCCGGAGGCGATGAGGCGGGAAAAAGCCAAATTTATCGCCGGTTGCATCAGGAAAGGCTATACTCAGACGGTGGCGGTAAACATCTTTTCCCTGATTGAGAAGTTTGTCGGCTACGGTTTCAACAAAGCTCATTCCGCTTCTTATGGAATGATTGCTTATCAGACGGCTTATATGAAAACGAAGTATCCGGTGGAATTTATGACGGCGGTATTGGCGGCTGAAAGCAGCGGTTCTTCCGGTCCGATAAGAGATGAAAAAATCCTTCAGGCGGTATTGGAGTGTAAAAGGATGAAGATAGAGTTGCTGCCTCCTGATATCAACCATTCCGATATTGACTTTACTATAGAAAACAACATTGTCCGTTTTGGCTTATCGGCGGTAAAACATGTCGGCACGGCCGCGATTGAAGTTATTTTGAAAGCCAGGGAAAAAGAAGGATCTTTTAAGTCTTTTACCGATTTTATCAACCGGGTGGATTTATCAAAAGTGAACAGAAAGACTTTGGAAAGTCTGATCAAAACCGGTGCCTTTGACCGGTTCGGTAAAAGAGCCGCCCTTCTTTCGGCTTATTCGCAGATAGTCGAAAGAGTCCATGCCGGAAAAAGTAAAAAAATGGACGGCCAGGTCAGTCTTTTCGCGGTTGATGAGGAAGTAAACCTGACGGATAATTTTCCGGATATTGACGAATTATCCAAAGAAGAATTGCTGCTGTTTGAAAAACAATTACTGGGTTTTTACCTGACAGAACACCCGTTAACGCCGTTTTTGCCGCTTTTGGAGAAAAAAGTGACTCACCGGATTATTTCTTTAACTGCGGTTAAAACGACGGTAATCATCGGCGGATTGATTACTCAAGTCAAAAAAATTTTTACCAAAAGCGGCAACCGCGAAATGGCTTTTGTGAAACTGGATGATTTCACGGCAACGATAGAATTGATAGTTTTCCCGAGTACTTATGAACGGACACAGTCTCTTTGGGTTAACGATAAAGTAATATTGGTCAAGGGGAAAGTGAATGAAAGAGATGACCGGTTATCAGTGATTGTCGATGACGTGAAATTGCTTACAATGGAAAAAACCTCTTGACTTGAATTGTTTTACACTTTAAAATAATGACAAATTTAAGTGAAGCGTAAGGTATTAAAATTCGATCAAGAAAAGAAATTAGAAACAAAAGAAGAAATAGTACCTGCGGAAAAATTAGCTGATAATAATTTTTTTCAAGTTACTAGTTCGTTATTTTTAGTTTCTGAATTAGGTCTTTCAATTGCGATACCGATCGCTGGGGGAGCCTTTTTGGGATCAATAATCGATAGAAGATTCGGTACGAATCCCAAAATGACTCTCTTTTTTCTTTTACTTGGATTTGTTACCGGGATAATGATGGGGTATAAAATAGTAAAGACTTTACAAAATAAAGATTGATGTATGCACATCTCAATTAGAGCGGAAAATATTTTTAATTTAGGCAATATTATTCCTGTCTCCAATTCACTTCTAACCACCTGGTTAGTAATGGTCATTCTTCTGGTTGTGTCTTTTTTGGCCACTAGAAAGATAAAAAAAATTCCCGGTACCCTGCAGACGGTTTTTGAAGTGTTAGTTGACGGCATTTATTCCTTATTTGAAGGAATTTTGGGTGATAAGATTAAAATTCATTTTCCGATCGTTGCTACAATTTTTATGTTTGTTCTTTTTAATAACTGGGCGGGTTTGATTCCTGGAGTAGGAACGATCGGTTTTTTTGAGAGAGAAAAAAAAGAAGCCCGACAAGTTGCGCCTTATGTGCAAGCAAGCAACACAACCAATAATGAGACATCATCCGCTAAATTCGTCCCGATCTTCCGGGCAGGGACAGCCGATTTGAACACAACGACAGCTTTAGGTTTAATTGCAGTTATATATATCCAGTACGCCGGGATAAAAGCGTTGGGACTTACCTATTTCAAAAAATTCTTCAATTTTTCAAACCCGATTAACGCTTTTGTCGGGATGCTGGAGCTGATTTTGGAGTTTGCCAAAATTATCTCTTTCTATTTCCGTCTGTTCGGTAATGTCTTTGCCGGAGAGGTTCTGTTGACAGTGATTGCTTTTTTAATCCCGATTATCGCTCCGCTTCCCTTTATCGGTTTGGAGCTTTTTGTCGGTTTTATCCAGGCTTTGGTATTTTCGCTTTTGACAACCGTTTTCTTATCATTGGCCGTGGTTAAAGCGGAGCATTAAAAAATGTTTTTGTCCGCCTAAGCTTACTTTGAGGCTTTTCAGTACTATCCGTACACGCCTCAAAGAGCGCTTTAGCGGCGGACTCAACCCGTTTAAATTTTTAAGAAAAATTTGTTCGGGTAGAGGAGGTGTTATTATGCCGGCGGAAGGTTTAAAATATTTAGGTACAGCATTAGCAATCGGTCTAGGAGCGTTAGGACCGGGTATCGGAATTGGTCTTATTGCCTCCAAAGCCATGGAAGCAATTGGCCGAAATCCGGAAGCCACCAACAAAATCCAGACAAACATGATTTTGGGTATGGCTTTTGCCGAAGCGGTCGCGATCTATGCTTTGGTTATTTCACTTATTATTAAATTCGTCTAATCCCGAAAATTATCGGGGTTTTCTGGAGGATATATGGAACAATTAGGAATACAACCAGTACAGCTTCTTGCCCAGATCCTGAATTTTGCTTTACTGGTGTTTTTACTTAATAAAGTATTATATAAGCCGATCGTCAAGGCGCTTGAAGAACGGAAGAAAAAAATAGCCGAAGGATTGGTGTATTCCGATAAGATGAAAGCGGAATTGGAAAAAAGCGATAAAAAGGGGCAGGAAGTGATTTCCAATGCCAGAGATGAAGCCAAAAAAATCTTTGACGAAGCGAAAAAATCCTCCAGAAAGATGGAAGCGGAAACTTTGGAAAAAGCCCAAAAAGAAGCCGCGGGAATTATCGAAAAAGGACGAAAAGAAGTGGTAGCGCAAAGGGCGGAAATGGAAAAGCAGCTTAAGGATGAAACGGTAAACATCGCCGGAAGGATTGTAGAGAAATTGCTGGGTGATGTATTGGACTCAAGGGGTCATGAAGCGATTATAAACAGAAAAATCAAAGAAGCAGTCAAACAAGTCAGGCAATGAATATGAAAAATAGCAATGAAAGCAATAAGGAAAACGGAGATGCCACCGAAGAAATTGTGGTGACCAGTGCGATGGCTCTGTCGGCCCAACAGCTTAGTCAAATAAAAAAAATTATTCCCGTAGAGATTGCTTCAACCCTGCCGATGGTTAATAAGGTCAATAAAAAAATTTTAGCCGGTTTCATTATCGAAGTTGGCGACTGGTCGCTTGATGCCAGCTTAAACTACGAACTGAAAGAATTAATTGCCTATGCCAAAAGCCAATGAATCTAAAAAAATAGCAGATGATATTTTATCCCGTCTGGGGGTAATAAAAACGCAAATAAAAATCGGTTTCAGGGGTTATGTGACGGAAGTGGCTGATGGCGTGGCAAAAGTGGCCGGCTTGCCGGATATTTCTTATTTGGAATTAGTGGAATTTCCCAACGGGACTATCGGGTTGGCCATCAATCTTGAGGAAAAAACAGTCGGCGTGATCGTTTTGGGTGACTTCCTCCAAATTCACGAAGGCGACATGGTTTCCGGGACAAAAAGATTACTATCCATTGGAGTGGGTGAAGAATTATTGGGAAGGGTAATCGATCCGTTGGGAAATCCTTTGGACGGAAAAGGAAAAATTGCTTTTAAGAATTATTACCCCATCGAAAAAATCGCTCCCGGAGTGATAAAGAGAAGACCGGTGAATACCCCGATCCAAACAGGTATAAAATCAATCGATAGCATGATCCCAATTGGTCGGGGTCAAAGGGAGCTGATTATCGGTGACCGCGGTATCGGCAAAACCGCTTTAGTCGTAGATACGATTATTAATCAGAAAGAAGAAAATGTTATCTGTATTTATGTGGCTATCGGTCAAAAAACTTCGAGGATTGCTCAACTTATTGATACATTGGAAAAATATGGCGCCATGAAACACACAATCATTGTGGCCGCCAACGCTTCAGATTCGGCTTCACTCCAATACATCGCCCCATATACCGGTTGTGCCATCGGCGAATATTTTATGGACGGCGGGAAAGACGCTTTGGTAATTTACGATGATTTGACAAAACATGCTTGGGCATACAGGCAAATTTCCCTGATTTTACGACGGCCTTCAGGCCGGGAGGCTTATCCCGGTGATATTTTTTACCTTCACAGCCGTTTGCTTGAGAGAGCCTGTCATTTAGCGGAAGATTTTGGCGGTGGGTCGTTAACCGCCTTGCCGATTATAGAAACTCAAGCCGGGGATATGTCGGCTTATATCCCAACTAACGTTATTTCCATTACCGACGGACAAATTTATCTTGAACCGGATCTTTTTTATGCCGGTATCCGGCCTGCCATCAACGCCGGTCTTTCCGTTTCCCGCGTTGGTAGCGCCGCTCAAATAAAAGCCATGAAGCAGGTGGCCGGAAAATTACGGTTAGACTTAGCTCAATATCGGGAGTTGGCCGCTTTTGCCCAATTTGCCAGCGATTTGGATGAATCAACAAAATCCCAAATTGAGCGAGGCGGACGGATGGTGGAACTTCTAAAGCAACGCCAATACCTGCCGATGAGCGTGGAAAAGCAAGTAGTATTGCTTTTTGCCGGTTCCGCCGGTCTTCTTGATGATATACCGATCGATAGAATTTCCGAGTTTGAAGACAGTTTTATGGAACATATGGCAACAAACAACCAAAAATTACTGCAGAAAATTAAGAAAGAGAAGAAACTGGATGAGGAAACCGAAAAAGAATTAAAAAAGATTACCGAAGAATTTAAGAAGTCTTTCTGATATGGCTAACATAAAAATCGTCAAAAGACGTATCAAGTCGGCCCAAAACATTTCCCAAATCACCAGAGCGATGGAAATGGTGGCCGCTTCCAAGATGAAAAAAGCTCAAGAGACGGCAATCTTGGGCAAGCCATACGCGGAAAAAATCTATCAGGTGGTTTCCGAATTTGCCAGCAGGATCGATAAAAAAGCTCATCCTCTTCTGTCTGACGGTTATTCTTCCGGAAAGATCTTGATTATAATGATTTCGACAAACAAAGGGCTTTGCGGCGGTTTGAATACCAACCTTTTCCGGGCAATCAATAACTGGTGGAATCAAAATGATAATTTGGAATTTGTCACTTTAGGCAAAAAGGGGAGTAGCTTTGTTACCAGGACCGGAAAAAATCTGACGGCTGATTTTTCTCTCGAGAGAAAATTTACGGAGAGCGTATCGGCAGTTACAAAAATCATGGTTGACGGCTTTATTAACCATACTTATAAGGAAGTTTACTTAGTTTACAATGTTTTTATAAACGCCCTAAAACAAATTCCGGTTAAAAAAAGAATTTTGCCTATCCGTTTGGCAGAGGAAAACCTAATTTCCAAAGAGACGGAATCGTCAGAATTCTTGATTGAACCGGGAATTGATGAAATTCTTGAGGATTTATTACCGCATTATCTCGAAAATCAATTGAGGACAGCGATTTTTGAGTCAGAGGCCTCGGAACATTCGGCCAGAATGATTGCCATGAAAAACGCCACCGATGCCGCTAACGATTTGACTTTTGAACTGACGCTAGTTTACAACAAAGCGCGTCAGGAGAAGATTACTAATGAAATTGCCGATATCGTGACGGCGAGAATGGCGGTCGAATAATTATGAATAAAGGTAAAATTACGCAAGTCATCGGCGCAGTCGTTGATGTTGTTTTTGAAAAAAACTGTGCTCCTTCTCTTTATAATGCGCTTTTAGTTGATTCGGAATATGTCGAAAGCAAAAAGCTGGTTTTGGAAGTGGCGGCCCAGCTGGGAAAAGGTAAAGTTCGCTGTATCGCCTTAGGTACTACCGACGGATTGAAACGCGGACAGGAAGTTCTCGATACCGGCAAATCTATTTCCGTACCGGTTGGCAAACAGACTTTAGGAAGACTTTTTAACGTCGTCGGCGAGACAATCGACGGCAAAGGAAAGCTAAAATCTGATAAAACCTATCCCATCCATCGGGAATCACCACCGCTTCTGAAGCAAGCGGTGAAAACGGAAATCCTGGAAACCGGTTTAAAAGTCATTGATTTGATCGCTCCTTTTGTCAAAGGAGGCAAAGTGGCTGTTTTCGGCGGCGCCGGAGTCGGCAAGACTGTCCTGATACAGGAACTGATCCGAAATGTGGCTACTGTTCACGGAGGTGTGTCCGTTTTTACCGGTGTCGGTGAGAGGTCAAGGGAAGGAAATGACCTTTGGCTTGAAATGAAAGCCTCGGGCGTCTTGGAAAAAACGGCTATGGTATTCGGACAAATGAATGAGCCGCCGGGCAGCAGATTGCGGGTCGCTTTAACCGGTTTGACTATGGCGGAATATTTTCGGGATGAGGAAAAACAGGATGTTTTGCTTTTTATTGATAATATTTTCCGTTTTGCCCAAGCCGGCAGCGAAGTTTCCGCCCTTTTAGGAAGAATTCCTTCAGCGGTCGGTTACCAACCGACACTGGCTTCCGAGATGAGCGGTTTGCAGGAGCGGATCACTTCCACCAAAGACGGTTCAATCACTTCAGTCCAGGCGGTTTATGTGCCGGCCGATGACTATACCGACCCGGCACCGGTAGCCACTTTTGCCCATTTGGACGCCAATATCTCCCTTGAGCGGGCGATTGCCGAACAATCACTTTATCCGGCCGTTGATCCGCTTTCCTCAAACTCCAGGATACTGACACCGGAAATCGTTGGCGAAGAACATTATCAGGTTTCCCGGGGAGTCCAAAAAGTCCTGCAAAGGTATAAAGACCTGCAGGATATCATCGCCATTTTGGGGATGGAAGAACTTTCCGATGAGGATAAACTGACAGTATCGCGGGCTAGGAAAATCCAGCGTTTCTTATCCCAACCGATGTTTGTGGCGGAAGCATTCACTGCCACAGCCGGGAAATATGTTTCTTTGGAGGAGACGATCCGCGGGTTTAAAGAAATTCTGGAAGGTAAACACGACAGTAAACCGGAGCAGGCTTTTTATATGGTCGGTGGAATTGATGAGGTGAAGTGACGCGAAGCGTCATCCCGAACTTGTTTCGGGATCCCATTACATTTAATAATCTCTTAACTAATTATAAGATGCTGAAACAAGTTCAGCATGACATATGATTTATGTCCACGTTTCTTCTCGAAATCATTACTCCTGAAAGGATCGCTTTTTCCGACCAGGTAGAGATGGTTAGCGTCCCTTCAAGTACCGGCATTTTAGGCATACTGCCGGGTCATATTCCGCTTTTCAGCCGTTTAGTCGAAGGCGAAATAAAAATCACCAAAAAAAATGAGGATTATTTTCTGGCCATCGGCAGCGGTTTTTTGGAGGTCACCCATGAAAAAGTAAATATTTTAGTTACTTCCGCATACCACGCCGATGAGATAAATGAACAGGAAGTCTTAACCGCCAGGAAACGGGCCGAAGAACTGTTGACGGCCAAACCGACCGGAGCAGCTTTACTGGAAGCCCAATCTCTTTTTAAACGTTCGACCATTGCCTTAAAAGTATTAAACAGGAGAAAACGATCTCCGGTAATTTCCTGATGGATAAGATAAAACGAACAGAAGAAGACATCCGTAATCTGAAAATTCAGGGAGCGACCAATATCGCTTTGGCCGTTATTGATACCCTTTTCGAAAAAGACTTGGCATCTTCCGAAGTACGTTCGATTGCCGAAAAATTAGCCTACGCCAGACCAACCGAGCCTTTGGCCCAAAATGCCCTCCGATATATTTTTTCCGCCTCAAATCAAACTAGGGAATATTACCAGCAAAAAGCAACGGAATATAAGGAAGCAATCCAAAAAGCCAAACAGGAGATTATTAACAATGCCCTGTCATTAATTCAAAATGAAGCGGTTTATCTGACTCATTGCCATTCTTCAACTGTTGTTGCCATTTTCAAAAAAGCGAAAAGTCAGGGGAAATCTTTCGCCGTATATGCCACCGAGACAAGGCCATTGTACCAAGGTAGGATTACTGCCCGGGAACTGACGCAAGCTGGTGTCGAAGAAGTGACCTTAATCATCGATGATGTGGCAGAATCTTTGATTGAAGGCAGGCTCAAGCAGGTCGATGCCGTTTTTATCGGTGCAGACCTTATAAGCGAAAAAGGTTTCGTCAATAAAGTCGGCAGTCTCGGTATTGCCCGGGCGGCGGAAAGAAAAGGAATTCCGCTTTATTGTCTGACGACACTGCTTAAATATGATCCGAGACCTTTTTCTGATGACTTGATTGAAAAAAGGAGCGGTGAAGAGATCTGGAAAAGCCCACCAAAAGGTATCCGTATTTATGCTCCGGCTTTCGATTTTATCCCTTATCTGTCAAATGTGAAAATTGTTTGCGAAAAAGGGATATTTACGGGGTCTGAAGTAAAAAGGATAGTCAGACGGAACTACCCCTTTTTATTTATTGATAAAAGCGCAGTAAAGTAATAAAATATCTTCCCAAGAGCTTTCTGGGATTTTTTATGGGAAAAAGAGGATATCTGATTTTGGAAAACGGAAAAGTTTTTGAAGGATATTCTTTTGGATGGGAGAAAGAAGTATCCGGAGAAGTGGTTTTCAATACCGGCATGACCGGATATCCGGAAAGTTTTACCGATCCTTCTTATTACGGCCAAATCCTGACCATGACCTATCCGCTAATCGGAAATTACGGTGTACCGCCAAAGACAAGTTTTGAGTCCGACCGGATTCAAATTCGCGGTTTGATAGTATCTTCTTACATAGACAACAAAAGCCATTGGCAATCTGTTAAAACTTTAGCGGATTGGCTTAGGCAAGAAAAAGTACCGGGCCTTTTCGATATTGACACCAGGACCCTCACTAAAATTATTCGCGAATTTGGCGTAATGAAAGGAAACATTACCCTTAAAAATCCCCGAGACACCTCGGGGATTATTTTTGATGATATAAATGGCGGAAATCTAATTCCTTATGTATCCTGTAAACAGCCGAAAATTTACGGCAACGGCGGCTTGCGGATCCTCTTAATTGATTGCGGAGTCAAAAACAACATTATCAGATTATTGTTGGGAAAAGGAGCAACCGTTATTTGTGTTCCTTGGGACTACCAACCTTTCTCAAAAAGCAATAAATATCAGTTTGACGCTATCCTGGTCAGTAACGGACCGGGAGATCCGAAGGCCGCCAAACAGACAATCGTTACTTTGAGAGAAGCGATCAAGAGAAAAATTCCGATTATCGGTATATGTCTGGGTAATCAGATTTTGGCATTGGCCACAGGAGCAGATACTTATAAATTAAAATACGGTCATCGCGGCCAAAACCAACCGGTTCGCGATCTTCTTACCGGCCGATGTTATATTACCACTCAAAATCACGGGTATGCCGCAGTCGTGAAAACGCTTCCCGCAAATTGGCTACCGTGGCTTATCAACTTGAATGATTCCACCAATGAAGGTATCAGGCACTGCGAACTTCCGTTTTTCTCGATGCAGTTTCATCCGGAAGCAACACCCGGGCCAACTGATACGGAAGAATTAATAGACGGTTGTCTTGGAGAAATCAAAAAATGGCTGAAAAAAAATTAAATTTGAAAAAAGTCCTGCTTTTGGGATCCGGCGCTCTGAAAATCGGCGAAGCCGGTGAATTCGATTACTCGGGATCTCAGGCAGCAAAAGCACTGAAAGAAGAAGGGATAGAAACGGTTTTGATAAATCCCAATATTGCTACCATCCAGACTTCTCCTGATTTTGTTTCCAAAATTTATCTTCTGCCGGTTACTCCGTATTTTGTCGAAAAGGTTATTGCTAAAGAAAAACCCCAAGGCATCCTTCTTGGTTTCGGCGGCCAAACCGCCTTAAACTGCGGTTTAGCTCTTTCTGAAAAAAGGGTTTTCGAGAAGTATAATGTTATGGTACTTGGGACACCGGTTTCGGCCATCGAAAAGACTGAAGACCGGTTGCTTTTCCGAAAAAGCATCCAAGAGTTGGGATTGAAAGTCCCTCAAAGCTTCTTGTGTCATCGTATAAATGATCTTCAAAAATTACGGGATAAAATAAAATTCCCGGTAATCGTGCGGGCAGGGTTTTCGCTAGGAGGCTTGGGAAGCGGGGTTGCCAGAAATTTTACCGAACTGAAAAAAATTGCCGAAAAAGCCCTGATTTTATCGCCGCAGATATTGATTGAAGAATATCTGGAACATTGGCAAGAAATAGAATACGAAGTTGTCCGTGACCGGTATGATAACACGATTGTCGTTTGCAATATGGAAAACTTCGACCCGATGGGTATTCATACGGGTGAATCCATAGTCGTTGCTCCTTCACAGACTTTAAATAATTACGAATATCATCTTTTGCGGGATATCGCTATCAAAGTCATTAAATCTTTACCCGTTGTCGGCGAGTGTAACATCCAATTTGCCTTAAATCCGAAAAATGGAGATTACCGGATTATCGAAGTGAATGCCAGATTATCCCGGTCAAGCGCCTTGGCTTCAAAAGCGACCGGTTATCCTTTGGCCTATATCGCGGCCAAACTGGCTCTCGGCTATTCCTTGTCCGAAATTCAAAACCAGGTAACTAAAGCCACCTGCGCCTTTTTTGAACCGGCCCTTGATTATATGGTTGTTAAAATTCCCCGCTGGGATTTTTTGAAATTTAAAAATGTAAATGACATCATCGGCAGTGAAATGCAAAGCGTCGGTGAGGTAATGGCGATCGGCCGATCATTCTCCGAGACTATACAAAAAGCAGTCAGAAGTCTGGATTTGGATTATGAAGGAATTATTTCCGATGAGGTTAAAAAGCTAAATAAAAAATTATTGAATCATCGAAAAACTGCTTTGAAAAATCTGTCGCCGAACCCAAGCCGTCTTTATAATATAACGCACAATCTTTTCCTCGGGCAGACGATTTCCGAAATATATAAAGAAACCGGAATCGATCCGTGGTTTATCGGGCAATTGAAGGAAATTGTTGATTATTACAAATTACTAATTCAAAAAGCTAAAAAAAACAGTCTGACATCCGAGGTTCTTCTTCAGGCTAAAAAAATGGGTTTCTCCGACTCGCAAATTGCCGATATTTATAATCAAAAGTGGCAATCGATAAGAAATTTGCGCAAAAAATACGGCATTACTCCGAAAATATGCCAGATAGATACCCTGGCGGGCGAATTTCCGGCCAAAACCAATTATTTATATTTGTCTTACCATCGGCAAGCACATGATATTGCCAAAAGTAACGAAAAACAGATCGGTATTATCGGTGGAGGACCTTATCAGATCGGCTCATCTGTGGAATTTGACTGGTGCGCCGTAAACAGCGTTTTGACCGCCAAGAAGTTAGGTTACCGGCCGATCATAATCAATTGCAATCCGGAAACAGTTTCTACGGATTACGACATCTCGAATAAATTATATTTTGAAGAGTTGACTTTGGAACGGATTTTGGATATTTCCGACTTTGAAAAATGTCCGTTAATCGTTTCCGTCGGCGGTCAGATTCCGAACACTTTGGCGTTGAAACTGTCGGATGAAGTGAAGCTTTTGGGAACTTCTTCAACTGCCGTGGATAAAGCGGAAGACAGGGAAAAGTTTTCTGCTCTTTTGGATAAATTGAAGATAAATCAGCCTGCCTGGCGCCGTTTGAAAACCAAAGAGGAAGCTTGCAACTTTGCCGGGGAAATCGGTTATCCGGTTTTGATCAGGCCGTCTTATGTTTTGTCGGGGAAAGCGATGTTTGTCGCTTATTCGGAAAAAGTGTTGGAGGCTTTTTTGCATGAAGCCAGTTTTATCATTAATCCCGATTATCCGGTCGTCATCTCCAAATTCATCAGAGGCGTCAAGGAAGTCGATTTCGACGCGGTTGCCCAAAACGGTAAGATTATTGTTTATGCGATTTCCGAACATATAGAACATTCCGGCGTCCATTCAGGTGATGCCAGTTTGGTTTTGCCCTCATTTTCCTTAAGCCAAGAAGCAAAAAAACAGATAGTAGCCGTATCCGAAAAAATCGCTAGAAATCTACCTATAAACGGGCCATTTAACATCCAATACCTGGTAAAAGAAATATCTCCTCAATAATTACCGTTCCTCCAATCATGATGGGGAGCATTGTCCCGACTATACTAATCACAGGTATCATGGAGTTTTTCAAGGCGTGCCTC
>JALHWS010000081.1 GCA_022866885.1 Candidatus Microgenomates bacterium
GCGTCAATAACAGGAGAAATAGATTGGAGATGAAGATCGGTAAATTTGGCTACAAACTTTGGGTCTACGCCACGTTTATCGTGGGATTGAAGAGTATACCCTGATAAGGCAGGTGTGCTGCCATTGGAATTCCACATTAAGTTGTTATCATACATACCTCCACTCACATCACATGGATTGGCGATACATAAATTTATATGATATCCGTAATCAATAGTCATATTGTTATAAATCTCAAAGCCATTAACTCCATGCCACAAGTTGATTCCTGCTCCGGATTCTGGATCTTTGATTAGAAATCTCGCATCACTTCTCCAAATATTGTTGTACAATTTTAGATTATTTACGTTTCCAGAACCACCAATATTTATACCTGTATGTGATTCGATAATATTGTTTTTTATCGTAATATTATTTGCACCCGTTGTCCCTCCTTCAAGCATAAATCCAGAGACCGACCAGTTACTGCCCTGCCAAGTTGGGGAATTATCTTCCAATAGTCCAGTTTGGCTGTTGCCCATAAAAACATGATTTTGTTCAATAGTAAGATTGCTTCCGGAACCACCCCAAGTTGATGTTTGAGCAAAAACTTGAAAAGCATCCATATGAGGTGTACCGTTTTGGTTGGCTTTGATGAAATTATGGACGTAATTTTTCCTAAATATATGTCCGGAACCAGAAATGTCAAAACCATTGACGTCCTCTAAAGTTGTACAGGGGCTCATGTGATCTTGGACAAATTCTATTTCGTTATTTTCAATGATGTTATTTTTACCGCCAATTACCATGCCATCATTGTATACTTTGCTAATTTTGTTATTCCGAATCGTATTATTGCTTGAATCATAAGATAGATCGATACCTGTACGAGTGCTGTTTAAAACTGTGTTATTTTCAATAATATTATTATTACCTCTAATAAGAATTGACGCCTGATTAATATTGCAGTCTTTGGCAGTGACAGTAAAACCGCTTAGTTTCACGTAGTTACTTTGGGGGTAAATGTAGAAACTTCTGACAATTACTTTGCCGTTGGCAATAATTTCGAGCATTTCATTGGAGGCGACTCCGGAAGATTGGACGTTTACATTTTCTTCATAGGTGCCTTGGTTAACCGTGATTCGGTTCTTTTTTGTTTGGCCTTGGATAGTGTTGGCGGCTTTTTGAATGGCGGCAAAAGCACAGGGTTGGTTGGTGGTTGTGCCTCCGGGATAAGGATTGAGAGACAACCCATTGCAATAAGAATTATGGCCATTCGTTGCCACATAATAATCAGCCGCAAGTATCCTTTTCGGCATTAGAAAAAACAAAGCAATGGTAAGCAAAATAAAATATTTTTTCATATCGTTTTCCAATTTCCCAACAGTTTATTCAAATCACTCTCATTTACAATACCGTCTTCGGTGATGTCTTTCTCTCCTGTCATCCATTTGCCTAAAAGAGCATTCAAGTCGCTCTCATTTATTTTCCCGTCGCAGTTGAAATCGCCGGAGGATTTTAGAGGACAGGAAGAGTCTGGGTAGTAAGGACTCACATCAGTCGCTAACTTATTTTTTAGACTGGTTAAGATTCCGCAATCAGCGGCTTTATAGCCGGCTTGAGTCATATCATTGCTCGAAAAAACCGAAAAACCCTTAAAGCCGTTATCCCGAAGTTTCTGGATCTGATTTATTACCGTAGTGATTTGATCACAACTGGTGATTTCATAGGCATCCAAGCCGATGATGGCTCGATTTTGCAAATTATTATTTTTTAACCAATTTATCCTGTTTGTGAAAGTAGTGGTATCCAGAGTATAACCCATTAATACCGGATAATTAACCCAACCGTTGGCAACCCACAGCGGCCAATTCTGATGCACGGTTAAGTTGCCTTGATCTTCTGCAGGAAAAAAGGCGCCGGAAATCTGCATATTAGGTTTTAAGGCATGTACCTGTTCATAAACTCCCTTAATTACAGCCGTAATCGTCCCCTGCATATATTCACGCCACTTATCAATATAAGAAGAGGCTTGAGTAAAAGTAAGCGTATGAGTACCAACTAAACCATTAATTAAAGCGTGCGTTTTGGCACTTTCGGGTATGGTAATTAGGGTATTACCACCGATATAGGATCCAGCACCATTAACTCCAAGAATATTTTTAAATGTTTGCTGCTGGCCGGAAGACCGGTAAACAGAAGTAACCGGGCCGTCAATAAAAATCAGGTTACCGCCATTAGCCAAATACTGATCTAGGGATAAAATTTGCGCATCAGTAAAAGAATAAATGCCCGGAATAATTAGTGTTGATCCGGCCGGTAAACTGCCAATGCCGTCAATGCTGGCGCTAACAGGACTAAAGCCTAAATATTTTGTCCAGTTAGTGGTCAGATTATAAGCTCCTTCTGTCCCGCCGTTGCTATTGGGTACCGAAAGAATTTTTAAGTTAGTCCCAAACTGGTTAATCGTGCGCTTTAAAACCTCATCAGCTACTTTAAAGTTAATTTTAAAAGCTTGCCAGTTAAAAGTCAGAACCTTCCCGTTTTTATAATTATTTAACAAGATAGCCGGTACGGGCGGTTCAACCGGTATTTTTTCATCGAAGTTAGCCAGCACCGTGGCTGTGGTTGGATTGGTCACCCGGTTAGCGCTTAAGCTGGCAAAGGCCGGAAATTTATCCCCGCGGATAATAGCTCCATCAATGCCATACCGTTGTTTAAACTGATCCATGTTGTATTGGGAAAAAGAATAATTGCCGAACCAGTCGTAACGGATATAATCATAGTGAATTCCATCGGCGTTATAATTTTTAGCATAATTGACCATGGTGTCAATTTGATATTGTTTGGCCGCCGGAACTCCAAAATCAAACCAGTTATCATCACCGGTTAAGTCTTTTCTGGTCATACTATTGGATAGCTTGGCAAACCAATCCGCATGTTGAGTGTTATTGGTACAGGTTGTTAACCACTGTCCGGCACAAATAAAAGCATTGGCTTCCCACAGATGGATATGCAAGCCGAAAGAGTGGACTTTGTCGATGACGTTTTGGAGACCGGAATTTTTGGCTCCCCAAATACCAAAATAGACGGTATTGAAATGGGCCTCTTTGAGTTTTTGGAGTTTATTGGTTAAATCATTATCGTCCTGTAACCATACCGCCCGTTGCTCTTCTGTATTTTGCGCCCAAACAGCAGGACCGGCAACAAAAAATGAAAGAAAAAAAGAGATTGATGAAAAAAAAGTGACTATTATTAGTTTCCTCATATCGTTTTCCAATTCCCCAATAATTTATTCAAATCACTCTCATTTACAATACCATCTTCGGTGACGTCATTCACTCCCGTCATCCATGAACTCAGAAGCGTATTCAGGTCAGATTCGTTAATCAGATTATCGCAGTTGAAGTCGCCCAGAGATTTCAAAGGACAGGAAGAAGGGGTGGGAGTAAGGGTGGGCGTGGGGTTCGCTTTCGGTGTTGGTGAAGGAGTGACTTTAACAGCCGCACAACCGTATGAA
>JALHWS010000082.1 GCA_022866885.1 Candidatus Microgenomates bacterium
AAATTATTGAGATGGAAAAAGATAAAGAAGATACGGATAAATATGGAAGATCTCTCCGTTATATCTACCTTGATGACATATTTATAAACGATTTTCTTCTCCGTCAAGGTTACGCTCGCGTGATGACTATTCCTCCCGACATCAAATATTCCCAAGAATTTCAGGAGGCGGAAAAAGAGGCCAAAGACGGTAAAAGAGGCCTGTGGGGAAAATGTCCGTAGTAATTATTGACATCCCGAGAGCAACCCCCATACAATGGATTTATAGTTCGATTTCACTCACTATAACTAAGATGACAAAATATATCCGTCTGTTTATTGTTTGCTTTACCTTGTTCTTCCCGGTTGTCTTTTTCGGCAAGGTTCTTGAAGCTAAATATCATTTGCTCCCGGTTGTTGGGCAGCCGGCTGATATCGACCAAACATCCTCGCCTACTTTTGGCCGGATACTTGGGCAGACGACTGAAGGCGAAAAACCAAGTACAGAAAATGCGGAACAGAAGACACAAGAATTATTAGCCAGACTGGATGAAATGACCGGTGACTCGCAACAGCGGTTGGCTGAGTTAAATATCACGCCAAAGACGGAGATGGTAGATAATATTTATGCCCTGGCCACCACACCGGCACCTACCTATCATCCGAAAATCCAGAAACTCTTAGCAGATGAAGCAATAAGTCAAATAACAGATAACAGTGAATCTGAAGTTTCTAACCTTCAACCTACAACTTACAATCCGCCAACCCAAGTAGATGTACAATTAAATTCTAATATCGGCGTCATGGACGAAAATCCGGAAAAAACATCGTATACAATCGCTTTGCTGGGAGACTCCATGGTAGAAACTATGGGTAAAGACCTTCCTCACTTGCAAAATTTATTGGAAAAAGCTTTTCCCAAATATTCATTCTTACTCCTCAATTACGGACAGTGAGCCACCGACCTGGACAGCGGCTTATACCGGTTGACCAATTCGACCAGATACCTTGATAAGGAATTCCCGGCGCTTCTTTCCTACAAACCGGATATCCTGGTTGTCGAATCTTTCGCCTATAACCACTGGTCAGGCGAAATCTTTAACTTTGACCGGCAGTGGCTAACAATTGCCAGTATTATCGATACTATAAAAAAAGACTCACTGGAAACTAAAATTATTTTAGGCGCGGCAATCGCCCCCAACGGCCAAGTATTTGGCGACGGCAAGCTTAATTGGCCGCAGGACCTCAAATGGAACGCGGCTACCATCACCAAAGCTTATCTGCAAAATCTAGTCAATTTTGCCACCAGTGAACACTATCCGCTGGCTGACGCTTTTCATCCGTCACTCGACTCTGCCGGCAACGGCTTGGAACGCTATATCGACCAATCAGACCACTTGCACCCGTCGAACGAAGGAAAATTACTTTTTTCACAGAAAATCGTGGAAGCGATTGTTAAAAATGAATTAATAAAATGATTTGTCCTTCTTGCGGCTATTTATTACAAAAACTGTCAGTGACCACCAACAGTGGCGGCAAACCTGCCTGCGCAGGCAGGTTTGACATCGATCACTGCGGACGGTGCGGCGGCACCTGGTTCAATCCGTACGAGATAAACCGGATACCCTATCATGAGGTTGTCAATTTAGCTAAGCTGACCGTGCTTCCCAAGCATCAATTGCATACAACAAATACTCACCTTTGTCCACGTTGTAGGATAGAATTATCCAATTATCACGGGGAAAGCATCCCTGCCCGGGTTACCATTTTGCGATGCAATAAATGCCATGGCGTCTGGGCCACCCAAAAAGCCCTTGAAGCTTTCAAAGACAAACAGGAGGATACGATCAAGGAGTACAAAATGAGTAAAGTCGCTTTTCCCGCCCTTTCGGTAGTCTTTGTCCCGGCCCTTTTCCTCGCCCTTTTGTTTTTCGCCACCTTCGTCACCACTCTCACCTTGCAGCAGTCCCAGGAACAGCGGATACAGGCGACTCAGATGATGACGAATTTACAGGTGAAACCTATTTCTCCCTCAATCGTCAGCGTCACTTTCCAAACCAAATCACCGGTTATATCAATAATTTCCTACGGCAAATCAACTCTCCAGATGAAGGAGAAATATATTTCGGCAACGCTTTCTTCCTCCCATCAGTTATTATTAACCGACCTGGAACCAAACACCGTTTATCTATATAAGATTACTCTGAAGGATTTAGCCGGAAAAACTTTCACTTCCAAACTAGGCTCATTCATAACTACTTTTTGATAAATATCCTGCAAGATTACAGATTAAAAGATGACAAGATAGGCAACTCATAATATAATTCTATCCTGAAATGACTGGATGTGAATTAGTTTCTCTTTACAATCCGCAAGATGTAATCAAGGTAAGTAACTATCAGGATTATCCGCCTGCTCTCGAGAAACCCAATGCGATGCTCAGGGAAAAAGCCGCTACTCTTTGCGATACCTATACCAGTCTCCTAAATTTAGCTCGGAGTCTTGACGCAACGGATCCTTCTAAACCATCAGGTACTGGTTTATCCCAAATGTATGATGTTTTGGAAACCGGATTAGGTACCAGAAAAGCAAACGCGATTGTATTATGGACCGGCCTTGACCCGAATAATAAAGGAAGACATGTCCGCCAGAAAGTTATCAGAGAACAGACTGGCTTTATCATGGGAGAAGCATACCTGTCTACCGGTCTTGCTCTGCTTCGCGAAATTTTTCCCCGGCATTTCTCACATAACCCCCGTGTTGATGCTTTAATGGAAAAAACTTATGAATACGGTAATATGAAACGGAAAACCACTGCCAAAGAATATGTAGTCGAGCCGGTAAAATATACTAGAAATAGGCTGGAACTAATCAGGGCAGACAGAAACGAGAGAATTCTGGCACAAATTGAGAATTTATACGGCGGTCTTTATTATGACTACTTCTGCCGTTATTACCGAGTTGGTAATTATAAAGAATCAGAGTCTGTAGGTGTAGGCGGTATGGGCTTCAAAGATATTGCTTATGTTGCTTATGTCGAATATATCCACGCTGTAGAATCCTTTTTATTGGAAAGTACTAACAGACGTTATGATTTTGACTATGAAACGGAAAGAGCCACTTTACAGGATTGGCCGCGGTTTTCCCTTTCTGCAAGATTGAGACTTGAAGACGCTTACAATAGAAAAAGGTTTCGGGAAAGATTTGCGCAACTTTCCGAAAATGGTTCTTTATCTCCGGAACAAAGGGACTTGGCCGCAATTTGGTTGGGATTATCGGCTTCGACACATAAAATAACTCGAGGTCCAAGAGAAGTTGTATATATATCTGATCGTACATTGGATACTGCTGCTGCAGAAGAATTCAATCAGCGTTACCCGGGAGCAAATCTCACGCGCGGTGATGTCTACGCCATCAGAACAATGATCCTGGGTGATGCACCGGAATTTGAAAACAAACTGCAACAATATTCTGTTAAAAGAAAAATTCAAAGAATCATGCAGGATCCCAAGGCTAGACTTGCGGTAGCTCAGAGGCTAAATAAGACGGTCAGAAAAATACTAGACGACTATCATTGTCATTATGATACTATCAGACAAATTGCCTTTGAACTGGGATATCCTAATGAATATACCGGACAATTAAGGATCGCTTTTGAGAGAATGATAGGAAATGAACTGAAGCCGGGCAAGAAACAGCCGGCGGTGTCTGAAGACTTTCATAGAGTTTTTTGGCCGGATAATAGAGTTGATTTTCCGGAAGGTTTAGGAAGAGCAATAGAATATTTCGCGGAGCCTGCCAATGGAATGACTATAAAAAGTGCAGCCGCCAGTACGCAGGATTTTGGTCTTTCTTTACCATTAGACAGAAACCAATTCAGCGCTTTGCTCCGTTTCATAGCCGGTGACTTACCGGAAAGGATTGAATATCGGGAGCTCGAACACATGAAAAGATGCTTCTATTGGCTAAGATATAAGTCTGCAATAAATCCTGATCTTGGATTCTTGCCGGATATAAGGGATTATCTGCCTTTGGATGAAGCAGATTTAGTTTTTTTTGAAAACAGCGTGGTCTGGACACAAGGCGCAACAGATGCAAATCTGCCTGAATTTGCCGAAACAAAAGATGGTAAACCGAATATTTATCAGTATCTACAAGCGCTTACCTACAATGAACTGGCGAAAAAATTTGGCCAGAAGAGCATAGATGTTTTCAAAAAGCTTAATAAAGTCATGCACCACCTTGAAGTTTTTTTCGGACCTATACCTGAAGCGGTTATGACTCAAATGAAACAAATGTGTTCGACTGATGTCCAAATACAATACCCACCATTAACACGTATTTCAGGAGATGTTATAGCTTATGTTATCTTTCAAAACTCTGATGATTAAATTAGGCTTGAAGGTTCTTCAGGATTTGGACTTTCCCGAAAAAACGGCTGGTTAGGAGGCTTTTATCACTGGTCAGGAAATAATCACATTCGGAGACGGCTGCCGAATGGAGTTGAAGATTATCTTCAAAATCTATCGTCGGCCCTTCCAAAGAGTTTATCGTAATCTTTTCATCAATGGGAATAACGGTAAAATAATCTAACAATTTTTCTAATTTACCATTTGGGATCTTCAGTTTGTAAAGATAAACATAAATATGGATGGATAAAGGAGAAAGATACAAAGAGTGAGATCGAAACTGCTCAATTTCTATCGTTTTTCTTTGTTCAATGATGTCAATAAAATAATTAGTATCAAGGAAGATTTTGGCCATGTCTTTTTTTCAGATAATCGCGGTACAACTGTCTGCGTTTATCATAAGATATCGGTTTCGCCGGTTGCAGGGAAAGAACGGCTTTCCTAAATTCTGTTAGATTCTCAATCACTTTTGATTTTGCAGTCATCGGCCTGATCAAACCAATAATTTTTGACCGGTAAACCAAAGATAGATTCTCGCCGGCCATGAGACTGGCGACTAACTTCGAAGATTGTTCACGCAATTCCGTTGTGGTAATAAACTGGTTATTCATACTGTATACTTAAGTATACATTTAACAGTATACTCTGTCAAGATCCCTATACGAAAATCCCACTGATAACATCTCTAGATATTTTTCCCATAAAAAAACCACGCTATGACTAAAAAATTGAAACAGACCTCCTTGGAAAGGAGTAAGGCCCCGAAAGGGCTGTCTGTAGTCAGAGCGTGGGTTTCCCCAAAAAAAAGGGGAAGATTAATGCAAATCCCGGAGAGCGAGTTTCTCCTGGATTTTAGGACGCGGATCCATTTGGCCTCCTTTATGGAATGGCGTATTCCCAGCCACGATCGCTGGTCCACCGCAGATAGATCGGCCCTGTCGTGGGCCCGATCTGGAGGGCTTCACCTGACTTGATCCCTGCGGTAATTCCGCCAACGACGGTCGTTTCTCCTTGACCTTGGACGGTCAAGAGATTGTACCCAGTCTGTCCAGGACCGATATACCAGGACATGTAGCATGCTCCGCCCGAAGCGGAGTAACAGTATAGATATGCTACCGTGGTCCCGGGTAGGGAAAGAAGAGCGCCCCCTTCTTGCAT
>JALHWS010000083.1 GCA_022866885.1 Candidatus Microgenomates bacterium
CTGCTCCGTTGCCTGGTGCATCAAAATAGCCGGCCTCCTGATATTTCCCATTTATAATATTATTTAAATCTATAATCACTATTTCTTTTGAATTCGAATCAGTAGCCAGGTATGCATAATCTGATACTCCAAAAACACCGTTGGTTTTGTAGCTGTCAAAAGTTGCAGTGATGGTGCCTACAGGCGGGGTAGGATAGGGCGGATTTGAGATTGCCACTTGCGCAAAGGAGACTCCGGATGCGTTCTCTCCGGTGCCCGCGACAACTTGTTCCTGAACGGCATAAACAGCATTGGCTACTCCCTGTCTGGGCAGATCTACGGCGGCAATTGATAAGTTTGGCGCACACCAGCTTCCATGTCCGCCCGCCCCCAGGGTGACTTCTCCTCCGTTAGTATTCGTCACTACGGCAGCATTCACTGTACCTTGGTTAAACTCTGTATCAGCAGTTTCCACATAAGTGGCGTTACTTAAAAACCTGGCTAAATACATAGTACTGTCTACGGATGATGGGAAAGGAGTATTCCATGAGACGGTGGTGACTATTTTTTTAGTAGATGGATCAACTGTTCCTCCGGATAAAACTATTGCTCCACTGCCGTCGCGCCGTACATCGCTTATGACTATTTGTCTTATATATCCGTTTATTGTTTCATCTCCAGAGGCTAGATTCCAGGTATTTCCAGAAACAACAGGATGATAGATGCCGTTGGTAGAAACAGAAGACCAATTATTTTCGCGGGCGATCCGCGCTGCTTCTTCAGCTTCTTTAAGCAGTGTCGTCGCTTCCAGTCTTTGTGTCTGTTGAGCCTTACCTTCTCTTGAGGCAACCAGTCCGGTTAAAAGTGCGGGGAGAAAAATAGTGGTCAGCCCGACTGCGATAATAAATTCGACAATTAATTGTCCTTTTTGTTTTAACATAAAGCCAACTGAGGACAGGTATCAATTCGATCCTCAATTTACGGAAGTTACCACTCCATATTTATTGATCGTGATTATTTTCTGTTCTCCTGAAAGAGTATTTTGCAATGTAATGGTATTGTTGCCTGTGGCCCCTAAAATTTCTCCATTGCCGCCTATAAATATTATCTGCGAGGAGGGGAAAGAAGTATTGACCAACCGGATGTTATCATCAAATTTTATTTCCAAATTGGCTGAGGACTGTGCTTTATATGAGCCATAAAAATCTATGTATTTGTCGGTAGCCAGATAAATCCCAATATTCTCTTTGATGCTGTTTCCTTCTGTGTCACCAACCATTGCCTTTAACTGTTGGCTTTTAAAGTTGTTGTTGAAGGTATCAATGGATTCAGAAAGCGTTGCCTTAAGGGAGACGTTTAAAAGGTTTATTACGACAATGGCAAATAGGGAGGCGAAAACCGCAAGCGCCACAATGACCTCGACTAAAGTAAAACCAGATTGATATTTTCTAGAGAAGATCATCCTACTTGCTGCCGATCTGGCCGATCATGCCGTAAATTGGTGATAATATAGACATCATCATGCCACCGACACAAACTCCCACCACCACTAAAATCAGCGGTTCCATAAGGGTGGTAGCGGTATGGAGGGTTTTGGATACCTGGTAATCTAAATATTCGGAAATATCCTGCATAGAACGGTCCAAACTGCCGCTTTTTTCACCTGCCTCTGTAATTTTAATCATAATGCCGGGAAAGATTTGTTTCGCGTCCTTAAATCCTTCCGATAATCTTTTTCCGGATAAGACTAATTCTTTACAGTGAGCTATGGCATTGGCTACTTCCTTTTTTGTCACAATATCCATCGTCAGGTCTAAAGCTGCCATAATAGGAATGCCCGCGTTCAAAAGCAGGTAAAGACTACGGGAAAAATTCGTGAGATCTATTTCTTTGGCTAATTCTTTCAGGAGTGGTAGTGAAAATAATAGATTGACTAATAATTTTTTATTTCTTCGGTAGAAAAAAATAAAGCCGGATACTAAGATTATCATGATGACAATAAGGGGTATGGTTTGGGTAAGAAGTAAATTAGAGGTAAAAATAAGAATTCTGGTAGGCAGCGGTAGCTTCATTTTCAACCTTAGGAAAACCGATGAAATTTTAGGAATGACAAAGACAAGTATCATCAGAAGCACTCCAATAAAGACAAACATGATAACGACAGGATAGATGAGGGCCCCTTTGACTTTATCGGTGAATTCTGTTTCTTTCCTGATATTATCTCTCAGATCTTTAAGGGTGACATCAAGCGTCCCTGCTTCTTCAGAAGCTTTAATAATATTGACCGTTACCTTATCAAAGGTATTCGGAAACTTCGAAAATGAGGTATGCAGTTGTTCTCCCTGAACAAGATCGGCCCGCAGAGTCTCTAAGATCTTTTTCTGGTTGCCTTTGGCATCTTCTAAGAGAGAATCTACGGTTTCAAGGATGGAAATGCCTGCTGTCAACATAGTGGCAAGATTACTTATCAGACCGATTTTTTCGCCGGTTGAAAGTGATATATTTTCGGTTCTCATAGATGCGACTATGTTTTCTATAAGGATTCAACTTTGGTAACACGCAGTACTTCTTCCAATGTCGTAATCCCTTTTCCTACTTTTTGCAATCCGTCATCAAGCATGGTAGTCATACCCTCAGCAACTGCTGCACGGGTGATCACATCAGCGTCATTTTTTTCGGTAATAAGCTTTCTTATATTTTTAGAAACCTCAAGAACTTCAAATACGCCAATTCTTCCCGCATATCCTATCTGATGACATATCTTGCAGCCTCCACCTTTGTAAACGGTTATTTTCTCAATGCTTCCCAGATTTTTCTTTATAATTTCCATCGGGATGTGACTCCCTAATTCTTCGACAGATATTTCTTTGGGGGTTTTACACATTTCACAAATTTTCCGAACCAGTCGTTGAGCAATGATAATATTGACAGTTGAAGCAACCAGAAATGGTTCGATTTTCATATCTATCAACCTGGGTAAAGCGGTGGCGGCGTCATTGGTATGGAGCGTAGAAAGTACCAAATGGCCGGTAAGGGCGGCATTGACAGCAATGCCTGCTGTTTCGCTGTCCCTTATTTCACCGACGAAAACAATATTGGGATCCTGCCTGAGGATTGACCGCAGTCCGGAAGCAAATGTCAGATTCGTTTTGGGATTAGCTTGAATTTGGTTTACACCCTTGATGCGGTATTCGACCGGATCCTCAATGGTGGTAATATTTTTCTCACGAGTATTTAATATTTTTACGATTGCATAAATTGAAGTAGTTTTACCGGATCCTGTCGGGCCGGTAGATAATATCATCCCGTAAGATTTACTGGTGGCGGCAGTGACTTTTTTCAAATCCGCTTCCTGCATACCCAGATCCATAAGAGAAAACTGCCGGAAACGTGCAG
This sequence comes from Candidatus Microgenomates bacterium, assembly GCA_022866885.1. Classification (GTDB taxonomy): domain Bacteria; phylum Patescibacteriota; class Microgenomatia; order 2-02-FULL-39-11; family 2-02-FULL-39-11; genus JALHWS01. The sequence continues at coordinate 3,376 of JALHWS010000083.1, forward strand.
AAAGAAGTCTCAAAACGGCTTTTTCTCCATCTGCCATAGGTATTATCGACACACGCAGATCTATATTTTCCTCAGCCAACTTCATCCTGATTTTTCCGTCCTGGGGAGCCATATGTTCATCTGTGCGCAGTTTTGACAATACTTTGATTCTGCTGACTATCCGCTCGTGAAGATTTTTCGGTAAAACTAAAACATCATGGAGAATACCGTCGATTCTGAAACGCACCAGTGAATTTTTTTCTTCAGGCTCGATGTGGATATCGGATGCTTTATCCTGATAGGCATAGTCGACGAGGAGATCAACAATTTTCGCCACCGGAGCCTCATCAGTAACATAAATGCCTGTTTTGCCGATTTCCTCATTAAAAAGTCCTTCATAAGTTTTCTGCAGTTCTTTGCGATAGATATGAAAGGTATTGAAAATATCTCTCTCGGTCGCCAGGTAGGGAATCACTTTTTCGCCTGTTTTTTTGGCGATCATTTCCTGAATCTGGGTATTGCCGGGATCAGCCATGGCCAGTTTAACCCCGTATTCATCTCTGGAGAAGGGAATCACTTTTTGCTTTCGGGCAACTTTTTCCGGAATTAGACGAATGACGTTATCCGGGATGGTAATCTTTGCTAAAGTGATGAAAGGAAGTTTGAGTGATTCCGCGATCAGCTGGCCTAACTTTTCATCGGAAATAATATCTTTTTCAATCAGGATATCCGTCAGGGAAGTATCCGAATTTTTGGCGGAATCGGAAACCTCGGAGAGTTTTTCCGGCGTTAATATATTATTCTGCAGGATGAATGCTTTTAGTTTTTCATCAGAAATAATCATGGGCAGTATTGAATTAATTTTAGAGGAGTTGAGAAGGAATAGCAATTATTATCAAAAATAATACAGTTATGTGCGAAGCAGGCAAAATTTTCGCAGACCGCTTTTCGAGCTTGTGAGAACTTTATTTAATAAGATAAAGAAGATATACGGAATAACATTTACTGACAGAATAAGTTTCGGGCGAGCAGCGGGTCAAGAAAATTTATACCTGCGAGCGAATACTGAATCGGAGAAATTCCGTCTCCGAGGATTTATCGGTAAGTTAGACAGGACCCGTGAATTAAAATAAATAGAAAATTTTATCTGTTAAATCTCTTCTCAACTTCTTTCCAATTAACCACATTCCACCAAGCCTTTATATAGTCGGCCCTGCGGTTTTGGTATTTCAGGTAATAAGCATGCTCCCAGACGTCCAAAGTCAGAAGCGGTTTATAACCTTCCGACTCAGGCGTATCCTGGTTGGCGGTATCGACAATCTCCAATTTGTTGTCTTTGGCAATCAGCCAAATCCAACCGCTGCCGAATCTGCCTAAAGCTTTGGCACTAAAATTTTCCTGAAATTTTTCTAATCCACCGAAGGCGGAATTCAAAGCTTCCAGCAATTTCCCCTGCGGCTGGTTTTTTTCGTCTTTCGGACTCATCAGCTGCCAATAATGATTATGGTTGATCACTCCGCCGGCGTTATTGATCACTTTTTGCCTGATGGCCTCGGGAATCTTGTTAAAACTTCTGACCAGCTGCCCTATCTCCATTTGGGCAAACTCCTTCTGGTCTTTCAAAAGATCATTTAGGTTGGCAACGTATGTGGCATGGTGCTTGTCATGGTGAAAATGCATCGTCTCACGATCGATGTACGGTTCCAGCGCCTCATACGCATATGGTAAATTTGGTAAGGTAAACATATATTGTAATAAATTTTATAACAATTCCAATTTATCACTAAACTGATACTATGTCAATACTAGTTTGTCCCCGTACAAAACTTCCCTCCTCCCATGGTCTACGTCCATGCGTCGGAGGAGCGTTTATACGGGGTGAGTATTTTTACTTATTCTAATTAGTAAACTCTTGTACAAACCCCGAACTATGCTTACTTCGAACTGGAGGCTTACAGCCTCGCACTCTCGAAGAGCGCAAGTACGGGGCAAGCATCTTCCTTCATGCTTAGTTAGTAAATTCCTGTACGAACATCAATCCATAAATCCCACCATCTATAACACCAATCCCGACCTGACCGAAATCCGACGAGAGGATATTGGCCCGGTGACCGGGAGAATTCATCAGTCCCTGATGAGCCAGTTCTACATTTGGCGCCAGGGCCAGATTTTCGCCGGCGGCGTAGAATTCGATGCCGCTTTTTCTCATCCGGTCAAAAGGAGTTTGTCCTTGGGGATCATTATGGGAAAAATAGCCCCGGGCAAACATGTCCTCGGCGTAACTTCGCGCCAGCGCCCGCAGAGTCAAAGAAAAAGACAAGGGCGACAAGTCTATCTTTGCTCTATCCTGATTAATCAATCGGAGCATCGCCTCTTCACTGGCAAGATCTTCTTTGACCTCGGTCTGGGTAAACTTCAGGTCTATCTTTTCATTGCTTTGGGGATTGGCGTTAACGGTCAAAAAATTCAACGATTCATTGACTGCTTCACCGAAAATTTGGTCTAACTCTTTCTCGATATTTTGAGTTCTGACAACCAAAGCTCCGCCAATTTTGGCTGATAAGATATCTTTTTTTATCACTCCGGCAATCGGCAAGGCGATAAGAAGCGTCAGCATGAAAGCGGTAAAAATCAACGCTTCGCCGACCGCCGGCAGAAAACCAAAAAACCTGTCCAGACTTTTGAGAAAAGTGAGGATATTTCTTCTTTCCAGATTAGCCCAAGCGATGAAATAGCGCCGGTGGAGGTATCTATAAATAAAATTGATTACTATCGACAAAACAAATTCAATCACAAGTCCACTGAACAAAAAACCAACCGCTTTGCCGATTCCTGGGGGAATTTGGAAATTAGCGACTAATATTTGGCCAACAAAGGCATAAGTCTTCAGGGCAAAAGCAAAAGAGACAACAAAACCTACCAGATCGACTAATCCTAAAATAAATCCTCTTCTCCAGCCGCCAACAAGATAAAGAATAATCATCAGAATAGCGATCAAGTCGACCCAATTGCCATGAAGCGCGGAAATTTCCATATAAACCTTTAAAGTTATTGTATAATATAATATACCCTTCACAAAATAGTAACTGTTTCGGGTATATATCCTTCTAGACTGATCCCGATAAAGTCGGGATACAGTAAGAAGGATATACTTTATGGAAAATAAATCCCAAAAACATTTCAAACCGAGCAAGAAATTATTCTTCTTATTTATTATCGCCTGTTTTTTACTGTCTGCTATCTACTTGCTGCTGGCTACTTTTATCAATCTCCCCAGTCCTTCGAAACTGATTTCCTATGAAATTCCCCAAACCACTAAAATTTTTGACCGCAGCGGCACTCTTCTTTATGAGGTTTACATGGAGCAAAACCGGACTTTGGTTAAACTCTCGGACATCCCGCTTTATCTTCGTCAGGCAACGATTGCCATCGAGGATAAAGATTTTTACCGCCATCAAGGCGTCAGTCTCGTCGGCGGAATATTGCGGGCGGTCAAGGAAACTCTCTTTCACCAAAAACTGCAGGGCGGCTCAACCATCACCCAGCAGCTGGTTAAAACCGCTCTTTTGACTCCGGAACGGACTTTAAGCCGGAAAATCAGGGAAATCATTTTGGCATTCTGGACGGAACGGCTATATAACAAAGACCAGATTCAGGAAATGTATTTCAACCAGGTGCCGTACGGCGGAACCGCCTGGGGAATTGAAGCGGCCGCGGAAAAATACTTCGGTAAAAACGTCAAGCAGTTGTCTTTGGCGCAAGCTGCTCTTTTAGCCGGATTACCGGCAGCTCCAACTGTTTATTCTCCCTATGGAGCTCATCCTGAATATGCAATCGACCGTCAGAAAGAAGTCCTTGAACGGATGGTCGAAGACAAATACATTTCCGAGGAAGAAAAAAATCGTGCCTTGGCCGAAGAATTGAACTTTAAACTCCAGCGGACAGATATCCAAGCCCCGCACTTCGTGATGTACGTCAAAGAAAAACTGGTCGAAAAATACGGCGAAAAAATGGTGGAAACCGGCGGGTTGAAAGTGACCACCAGCTTGGATCTGCCTTTGCAGGAATTTGCCCAGGATGCGGTTGCCACCGAAATTGCCAAACTGAAAAATTACCGGGTGGGCAACGGAGCTGCTCTGGTTACCCGTCCTGCCACCGGAGAAATTTTGGCCATGGTCGGCTCAAAAGATTATTTTGCCACCGACAGCGGCAACTTCAATGTCACTACTTCCTTTCGTCAACCTGGTTCGGCTATCAAACCGATCAACTACGCCGTCGGGCTGGAAACTAAAAAGGTCAATCCGGCAAGTCTTTTTATCGATACGCCAACTTGTTTTCAGGTAGTTGGTCAAAAGCCTTATTGTCCGGTCAATTACGACGGTAAATTCCACGGTCCGGTGCAACTGCGCTTTGCTTTAGGTAACTCTTTCAACATTCCGGCGGTCAAGATGATGGCTCTAAACGGAGTGGGACCGGTAATTGCTTCTGCTTCAGCAATGGGCATCTCCACTTTTTCCGATCCCTCGAAATACGGCCTGTCTCTGACTTTAGGCGGGGGCGAAGTAACTATGCTTGACATGGCCAAGGCTTTTGGCGTTTTTGCCAACTCCGGCATCAGACGTGACCTCGTTTCCGTTTTAAAAGTGGAGGATCAAAACGGCAAAATCCTGGAAGAATTTAAGGACTCGAATTTTATCAGGGAAATCAACAAACCATTATCTTTCCCTTCCACGCTTCTCATCCAGGGACCAAGAGTCCTTTCCAATGAAACCACCTTTCTCATGTCCCATATTTTGCTTGACAACAATGCCCGTTCGCAAATGTTCGGCACCTCTTCATTTCTGATCGTTCCCAACCATGCGGTAGCGGTGAAAACCGGTACGACTGACGATAAGAAAGATAACTGGACTATCGGTTATACCCCCAATTTTGTGGTGACGGTTTGGGTCGGCAACAACGATAATAAACCGATGGATCCTTATCTGTCTTCAGGTGTCACCGGCGCGGCACCGATTTGGAATAAAATCTTTACCGAAATCTTGAAAAACCAACCGGACCTTTGGCCGAAACAACCGCCGGATATCGTCGGAAGCCAAATCTGCAGCCTTTCAGGCAAACTGCCGCCTAATCCGGATAAAAATGCCAGCGACCGCGGTTGTCCAACCAGATACGAATATTTTATTAAAGGGACTGTCCCGACTGAGACGGAAAACCTGAAACAGAATGTGACGATTGATAAAAACACCCGCAAGCTGGCTCCCCTCGACCAAAAAGACAACACTGAAGTCAAAGAACAGCAAATAGTCTCCGACATGTTCAGTAGCTACTGTCTGGACTGTCCGCATGACGGCAGCGAACCGGTAACGAACATTAAACTCTAAAAATTCCTCTTTACTGAACCTATAACCTGTGCTATATTCTTTTCCCCATGCCAAGAGGAAGAAAAAATATCAAAACTGCCCCATATATCAACCTGATTTCTCAGGTTTTATTTCTGCCGCTTTTTTTCTTCAAAGGTTGTGGCGATGTCATCATCAACCTGATAAATATCATCATCTCTTTTTTTCTCCAGACCTATAAGTCTATTCAAACACTTAAGTTACCTGCCTTGCCGGCAGGCAGGCCTAAGTCACCTAAGGTTAGCAAGAAAAAAAGAGGCATCATTTACCGCAGGAAACCATCGCTACTTGAAAAAATCAATAAAAAAATCCTTATTATAAAAAAGAAAATCTTTTCCTTCAAAATCATCCTGCCGAAAATTACAATTCCTAGTTTCAGTCTGCCGAAATTTACTGTCCCTAAACTGAAATTTAAATTTCCGAAAAGAAAAAGAATAAGAATAAGGATTAAAATTCCCCGGGCTTTGAAAATTGTTTTCATGAAAATTAAATATTTCTTTTTCGGCGCTTTGGTAGTTTTGATCATCACCGTTTTCTACCAATTGAAGATTTTTATCCAGACAATCCCCAATCCTAAATATTTGTCCGTTAAAGACCCGCCGACAACCACCAAAATCTACGACCGCAATGACAAACTGCTCTACGAAATTTATGCCGAACAAAACCGGACTCCCATCAAATTGGCCGAAGTGCCGCAAATGGTGATCCAAGCCACCATCGCCACTGAAGACAAGGATTTCTATTTCCATAAAGGTTTCTCTGTCTCTGCCATCATCCGGGCTTTAATCCATAATCTGACTACCGATACCATTGAAGGAGGATCAACGATCACCCAGCAACTGATAAGAAGCGCACTTCTCACTCCTGACCGGACAATTAAACGGAAAGTCCAGGAAATCATCCTCTCCGTCTGGGCGGAAGGAATTTACAACAAAGACCAGATACTCGAAATGTACCTCAATCAGGTGCCTTATGGCGGCACCGCCTGGGGAATCGAAGCGGCCGCGCAAACCTATTTCGGAAAAAGCATCAAAGATTTGACGCTCTCAGAAACCGCGCTTTTAGCCGGACTGCCGGCCGCACCAAGCCGTTTCTCTCCATACGGAACTCATCCGCAGTTGGCTAAAAACCGCCAGGAAGAAGTCCTGAAACGGATGACTGATGAAGGTTATATCAATAAGGAAACCGCTGATATGGCAGCTTCGGAAACGTTAGATTATAAAAATCCCAAGATAGCGATATTGGCGCCTCATTTCGTCATGTATGTCAAAGAAGAACTGGAAAGACTGTATGGCCTGCGGCTGGTGGAAACCGGCGGACTACGGGTGAAAACCACTCTTGATCTTAACTTGCAGGAAATGGCGCAAAAAATTGTCACGGAAAATATCAATGGCTTGAAAAACTTTAACGTAGGTAATGGGGCTGTCCTGATTACTGACCCCAAAGACGGTGAAATTCTCTCCATGATCGGCTCAACCGACTATTTTGACCTTCAAAACCAGGGTAATGTCAACGTCACCACTTCTCTTCGTCAGCCTGGCTCTTCAATCAAAGTCATCAATTATGCCGCGGCCTTAGCCCGCGGAATGACGGCCGCTACCATGATTGACGATACTCCGATCACTTATAAGGTTGCCGGTCAAGCTGCTTACGCACCGGTCAACTATGACGGCCGCTACCACGGCCGGGTAACCCTTCGGACAGCTTTGGGTTCTTCCTATAACATCCCGGCGGTCAAAATCCTGGCCCGGATCGGTCTTAAAGCGATGATCGAACAGGGAAAATTGATGGGGATCACCACTTGGAATGACGATAGCCGCTTCGGACTCTCTCTGACCTTAGGCGGTGGCGAGGTGACCATGTTGGATATGGCCAAAGTCTATGGCAGCTTGGCCAACCAGGGTGAAAGAGTGGATTTGACGCCTTTTTTAAAGATTACAGACTACAAAGGCGAGGTTTTACCCCTGCCGGAGGAAAAAGCACCGGTTAAGGCTACCTCACCTGAGATCGCCTATATTATCTCCAGCATCCTTTCGGATAATCTGGCCCGTCAACCTGCTTTCGGGCCCAATTCTTCTTTGGTTATTTCCGGTCACACGGTGGCGGTGAAAACCGGCACCAGCGACAACAAAAGGGATAATTGGACGATCGGCTATACACCTAACTATGTGGTCACCGTCTGGGTGGGCAATAACGACGGCTCGCCGATGAACCCCAAGTTGACTTCAGGCGTCACCGGTGCAGCTCCTATCTGGCAGACGGTGATGAAGGAAATTTTGAAAGACAAAGAAGATAAACTTTTTGTGATGCCAAAAGGCATTATTGCTTTCCCTTGTTACGGCCGGACCGAATATTTTATCTCCGGAACCCAACCGGTCGGCGGCTGTCCCACTCTTGTTCCCTCCTCTCCTTCCCCATCGGGCATTAGGAATTAAGTATGACGGTCAGCCACTTTTGAGGCTCCGTAGCTTTCCGGTTTAGTTTTGACCTTGAAACCTGATCCTCTGATCATGCCGACAATTTCGGCAATCATCTCTCTCGTCTCGCCGTTTTGGCCGATGTCGACATGGATTTCCAGCGTTTTGCAGACAGGATCTTTTTTAAAAACTTTCAGGACTTCCTGGGCGCAAGTCAAAGATAAAGTGGCTTCCGTATAAATCCGGTCGCGAAGTACCAAACTTTTGCTTTCGACTATTCTTTTCCAAAAATATACCCCGCCCATGCCGATACGGTGAATAACAATGGCGGTGACGAAATCCACTCCCGACCCATTTTTCGGCTGGGAATCGGTTCCAATAATCAGTTGGTAAGGGAAATCTGGAAACTTATTGATAAACTCAAGCGCTTTTTCCCTGACTCCGCAAAGGTCAAGATTTCCGTAAGTCTGACTTTGGAACATTTGATCGTCCATAAAAGACCAATTTTACCATAAAGGTTGACAGATTGCCTTAAATCGTCTATTATAGGCCAACTTAATTTAATTATGTCATCAAGCAGAATAATTTTAGTCTTTTTGGGTTTTATCTTTATCGTCATCGTCATCCTTTCAAG
>JALHWS010000084.1 GCA_022866885.1 Candidatus Microgenomates bacterium
ATCTTTGTAAGAAATCACTTCTTCGACTTTTTGCGACTGGAACGGAATTTTCACCGGTAGACATCGGCTATTTTCTGCCGCAAATGGCCCCAAAAGACCGGTTGATGACCGGCGAAGTGGGATACGTTGCCACCGGTTTGAAAGATACATCACTGGCCAAAACCGGAGATACTTTGACCGATACGCTTGATACGATACAATCTCTTCCCGGTTATAAGGAACCCAAATCAATGGTTTTTTTGAGTTTTTACCCCACAGATAATGACAATTTCCCTCTTCTTCGGGAAGCTTTAGAAAAACTGCACTTGTCCGATTCCTCTTTTACTTTTGAACTTCATTCCTCTGCCGCCCTTGGTAAAGGATACTTATGCGGCTTTCTGGGCCTTTTGCATGCGGATGTTTTACAGGAAAGGTTGGAGCGGGAATTCAACTTAAATATCATCGCTTCCGCGCCAACCGTCGAATACCAGATTGAACTGGTTGGGAACAGAACGAAAATCGTCCATATTCCGGAAGATTTTCCTGATCCTTCGCTTATTAAGGCCATCAAAGAACCGCTGATGTATGTTTCTGTTTTTACGCCGAAGGAATTTGTCGGAAATATCATGCAGCTAGTCCAGGAGAAAAGAGGCGATCTGGTTAATTTGGAATATCTTGGGGATCAGGCTAAATTTACTTATCTTATGCCTTTATCTGAAATGATTATTGATTTTTTTGATAAATTGAAATCGATCACCTCCGGTTATGCCAGTTTGGATTATGAGTTTTATGAGTACCGGAAGGTTAAAGCGGTTAAACTGGAGTTTCTTCTGAATAAAAATAAAGTGGAAGCTTTTTCCCAAATTGTTGTGTTTGAAAAAGCCCAGTCGATCGCCAACCGGACGGTGGAAAAGTTAAAGGATTTAATCCCCCGTCATCAGTTCCAAATTCCGATCCAGGCGGCCATCGGCGGAAAAATCATTGCCCGTGCTGACGTCAAGTCTTTCCGGAAAGATGTGACCGCCAAATTGTACGGAGGTGACCAGTCGAGGAAAGACAAGCTCCTTGATGCCCAGAAAAAAGGGAAAAAGAAGATGAGGCAGTTTGGTAAAGTGGAAATCCCCCAGGAAGTATTTTTGAAATTGTATAAAGAATAATTACATCATTTCCTCTTTTTTGAGCCGGACGAAATGAACCCATTCGTCAACCACTTCCACAATTGCTTTGAAAGGCATCTCGATGATAAAGTCAAAGAAAAAGATCAGGACGTTGAAGCGGGTTAATACTTCTCCTGACAGCCACTGGCCGACGCGGATAATCGGCAGGAAGAAAAAATCAAGTAAAGGCGAGAAAAAACCTTCCTGATCGACCACCCGATACTCCTGGGTAATCTGGATGACTTTGAAAGTAAAAAAAGTAACCAAGGTGACGAAGAAGATGAAAATTCCCTGACTGACGATATTGAAATGAAGCTGCGTCAGGACATAGATGATTGAACCGAAGCTCACCAGATACATAAACAAATATAATAAGGAAAAAGTAGTGGAAAAGACAAAACCCCTGACTTTACTTTTTATCCCGATAATCAGATTGCCTTTGGTTACCGGAAGGGTATCGGGATCGGTATCGATAATTCCACGGATGAGCTGAAAAATTCTTCTGGTGTTATCGTCACCGGGGATAGTAACCGTAAAAATGATTATGGCCATCAGAAGCGGCGGAAAAATGACATTGATGGCAATCGGTATGTAAGAAATTGCCTTGATGACATAAAGATCATAAGGCACCTCAATCAAAATGGCAAAGATGACCTTAGTCAGAAGGATATAAATGAAAGAGCGGATACCGGCTCTTTTCAGCTTGCTTTTACTTTCGTCATATCTTTTCCGGCAGGCTTCATCGACTTTATATTTTAAGTTTTGTTCATTGGTGCAAATCGTTTTTAGGTGATGGGTATTTTGCTCAAAAATATCTCTTAAGATTAAAAATGGCGGAATTTGTTTTTTGATGATGTTTCTTGTCCGGTCAGCCAAAGGATGAAGGAGGTCTTTCTCTATTTGTTTATATGCATCGTAAAAAACAGGCAAGACTTTTTCCGCCGTTTTCCAGGTAATTTTTGTAATTTCCGGTATTATCAGTTTCAATAGATGATATTTAATTACCGGATAGTCGCTGTGGGCGAAATTCTTTTCAACGGCTATATATATTTGGGTATCTTTTTCCGTCTCGCTGCTCCAATTTTCTGCAGAGATATACGGACGGATTATCTGGTAGACATAATTGGTGAAAGCTTCTCTTTTGGAATTGGGAGAAAGGCACTCCTCAATTTCACAGGACATGACTTCCAGGATAAATTGGTTGATATTATCCTGCTCTCCCCGGCCTCTCCCTGCGGAAATTTCGTTTCTTAAGAAAAAATATTTGTCTATAATGGTCTGGACTTCAGAGATTTTTTCCACCCCGATGGTATTGTTTTCGTAATATCTGGCCCAAAGAAGTTCTTTAATAAGCGGTTCAGCAATATCACGGCCATTCTCGTTTAAGATCATTCTTCTTTTGATTATCCGTTCGACAGTGGCACGCCTTATCAGATGTTCTTCACGGAATTCAACGGCGTTTCGCATTTTTTCATACAAAAAAGCGGCGAATGAAACAGTCTGGGAAACGGAAATTTTATTGGGGGAGACTGATACATGGGAGCTTTCTGTCCATTTGTCTATCAAAGCTTCGGTGTATTTGGAGATATGGATGGGGATATCAGCGCTATCAGCTTTGTCGGAAGTCTCATGGCCGGTTGTATTTTCCTGATGTTGATCGGTATTAGTTTGATTCATAATTTTGGGTGATGTACGGGATTTGTCCCAGAAGTATCTGTCCCGATTTTATCGGGACTAGAACTTCGGGATCCCGCATTGTATTTCCAAACTTTCAGTTTGGAAACAATTGCGGGAAACCCTTAAATAAGGGTGGCATACCGGATTTGAACCGGCAACACCTGCCTCCACAGGGCAGTGCTCTACCATTGAGCTAATGCCACCGTTAGAAAATTTCTCACTTTATTATATCCGAGTTTGACGAAAGAAACAATTTTATCTCCTAATCCGGCTTTTTCTACGCTTTCCGATAAAACCGCCGCTTGAGGAGTAATTTGAGTAATTCCTTTCTTCCTGACCGGATCGCCGGCAGTTTTGGGGATTGAACGGTAACTGTCAAATTGCGGATAAAATTCGAAAGAATTCTGTTTCTGCCAGGAAAAATCGGTAAAAGGCAAAGATTGATAGTTCAAGATAAACGGAGTCACGGCCACGATATCCGTATCATTCCAGACACTATCGGCAGCCTCGGAAAAATAATCAGCTACAATATCGGCATTGTCGCCACGTCTTACCCAGCCGGTTTCAGTGATAAAAACCGGCAACTGTTTGTCAAAACCAAGTTCGCGCAAAATTTTCCGTTCCCATAAGTAAGTTTTGAGGCTGCCCCGGCCGACTTTGGCGACCCTGCCGGCAAAGCCGGGATTGGGATAAGAATGAGATGACCAGCCGTCAATATTTGAAAAAACCTCCGGCTTGGAGGAGATCATGGCTTTTAGAAAATCCTCTTCATCCATTGTTTCCCGGCTGTTGGGTGCAGAGGCATCCAGTCCGGCCGGTAAAACAAAAAATTGACCGGATTTCTTTTTTAATTCTTCCGAGTATCGCCAGATAATTTCTCCGTAGTCTTTCGGCTCGACTGTGCCTCCGTATTCCTTGGCGTGGTTCGGTTCGTTGAATAAGATAACATAGCGATTATTGATCACCCAATCAAGAGAGTTTAAAAAATCTGCCCAGGGAACGGCTTCTTCTACTTGCGGTTTTTTCCAGACATTGTTTTCCAAACCGGTTGCCAGGCGGATGATCGGTATCAGATGCAAACCCTTCATCCGGTTAAAAATATTCTGCCATTTTTTCGGATTTCGGTCATTTTGGGTAATAACCATAGTGACGTATCCCCAATCACCGCCCGATGAATTGACCAAAGCGGCCGCATTGTCCAAATCGTTTTCATCGATGATATGGATGCCGTATTTGTTATTGGGCACGGCCAGCGGATTTTCAAGCGCAGAAACGGATACCGGCCGGAATACGGAAGATAATAATAAAAATAGTAAACAGAAACGAACAGTTTTAATCATACGGATGCTTGATATTATACTTGTTTTTTTACTACAATAGGATAGTCGATTAACTTAAAGCACGCTTTGGCCCGCCTGACTTGAAATGGCGGGGTGTAGTTCAGTTGGAAGAACGCACGGTTTGGGACCGTGAGGTCGTCAGTTCGATTCTGACCACCCCGACAAAAGACAAGTCATTTCGGGCAGGGAGCGTGAGGTCACTTGACTAAGGGAATAAGCATAGAGTATATTTTATTTATGAGGCGTCTGAAGAGAAAATCAAACGTTAAATCTGCAGGATCCTCGAAGCAGTGTTGCAATTGGCCTCCACTATTACTGATACTTTTAGTCATTCTTGGCATCGGTCTTATTGCGGGTATCCAAAAGTCATTAAAAGATAATGCGCAGCATATTTCTGGTGAAGGTTTCGTGAAAGGTTTGGAATCAGATTCAGAGGTAGTTGATTCTATCGAAAAAGCAACAAGCGGATCAAGTACTGTACCTTCATTCAGGTTGACATGGGAAGTCTGCATAAATTTACCCGGCAGTATTATCCTACAGACCTATCCGCGTATTTGTGACGCTCCCGACGGAAGAAGAGCTATCGAACCAACGTCTACTACAATAACGATAATTCCTACAGTTATCCTCGATAACGCTGTTTCCGGATCGCAACCGGAGACACCGCTGGTAACAACATCTGTTACCAATGCTACCTATCTTTCATGGGAGGATTGCATCAATACTCCCGGCAGTCGGATCCTGCAGACTTACCCTGTCCAATGTGTTACTCCTGACGGAAATAAGGTCACCGAAGAAACATATGCATTACCTACGGCGACCGGTGCGAAACCTAAAATCAGCGTAGTCGATACGATCTCTACATTTATCGGTAATCTTTTCAGTATCCCGGTCAGATTCTTCAGTAATCTTTTTTCATCTAAATAGCGCCTTTTAAAAGAACTATCAATTGGTAAAGTCCGCTTATTTATGCTATTTTAAAAAAATGAAGTATCTTTTTTATAGTTTAGTCCCGATTAGCATAGTTGTTTTTTTACTGTTATTTATATTCCGTTCGTCATCGGTTACTGGAAACTCAAAGACTGTCATTATAAACGGTAATCCGATACAAGTTGAAATTGCCGATAATGATGCTCTTCGTACTCAAGGATTGTCCGGCCGAAAGAGTTTGGCTACCAATTCCGGTATGCTTTTTATTTATCCGAAAGCCGGAATCTATTCTTTCTGGATGAAGGAAATGCAGTTTCCGCTTGATTTTATCTGGATAAACGGTGACACTGTCGCTGATCTGATGAAAGACGTACCGGCGCCGGAAACCAATGATCTGTTGGTTTTGTCCACTTATCAGTCAAACACTCCGGTGGATAAAGCGTTGGAACTGAATGCCGGCAGTATTGACAGGTTGACTATCAAAATCGGTGATAAAATAAAATACTAGGTATGGCAAACAGGTATTATCAAATACAGGATGAATCGATTCCGCGGAAAATCATTATTTTTCTGGAAAGCGTTTGGCCGTCAGTTTATAAAGCCTTTAATGGCTTTTTATTTGCCTTGTGGGATTTCGTTAAAGGGATCTTCAGCGGATTGTGGCACTGGTCTTAAATTGATATAATATCAATTACCGTGCGGCGGTAGTTCAGCGGTAGAATGTCTCCCTTCCAAGGAGAAGGTCGCCAGTTCAAATCTGGTCCGCCGCTCATAGTAGAGAACGGTAGTAGATTCAGGTAATCAATGGAATCTGCGGGTTTCCCGCCATTCTTTCCAAACTGAAAGTTTGGAATTAGAATGCGGGATCCCGAAGTTCTAAGTTCCGATTTTATCGGGACAAGATACTTCTGGGACGATTCCCTTCACCCGCTCCAAAACCAAATGAAGAAATTTTCTCATCTGTTTTACTTCGGCATTCTGGTTCTTTTTTTCTTCATCCAATTTTCTTTCTTAGCAAAAAGAACGCAATCTTTTAATTTTGCGGATGAAAATGAACATTTGACTCCCGCCTGGGAAATGGTCAGAAGAAACAAATCACTCTATCAGGATTTATCGACAAATCACCAGCCGTTGCCTATTCTTTCCGCTTATGTTTTCTTTAAAACCGTTCCCGTGGCAAACGCCTTTATGCTCATTGAGAGAGTCCGGCAGTTTGTTTTCTTTTTATCATTTCTTGGCGCTTTTTTCATCACCTTACGCTTCGGTTTAAGAGGCCTTATCGCTTCGATTTTGATTGAACTGATAAAATTCTACTTTTTCGGTTACCATCTTCTGGCTGAGTCTTTGGTGATTTACCCTCTTATGTATATGGCAGGTGTAATGGTCGAATACAGTTTCTTCAAAATCGGGCCACGCAAAAATTCTCTTTTACTTAAATTAGACGACGGGGTATTCGGATTTTGCCTTTTTTGGATTGCCTTTAACCTTTCACCGCTTTGGCCCTTTCTGATATTTTCTTTACTTTATTACCTTCGGGTCAGAATGACAAAAAAAGAACCTCCGGCGATATTATTCATTAGTTTTGGTATTTTCACCGCTCTTCTTTTTCTTATGATAAATCCTTTCTCGTGGTTTAGGGAAACGGTCGTCAATAATTACCGGTACTATCTCCCCTATCAAGCCTCATTCACCATTAAAGAAATTTTTTACTATTTGGTTTATCCATGTCTTAGCATTTTCAACAGTCATCAGCCGATCGCCAAATATTATCTGGCATTACTCAGCTGCGGCCTAGTTTATATTGTGATATTTCTGCGTCAAACAAAAAGCAGAAACACCTGCTCATGGTTATTTTTATATTTTTTATTGATTCTGCTGAACCTACGGACGACTTCCATGAATATCGGTTTCTATACCGCTTTCCATGTCTTACCGCAAGCGGCTTTTCTGACGATGCTGATTGTCGGTATAGCCGATCTCAATATCAGAAAACCGCTGATTCTTTTCAGCTTTTTGGCTCTTTCTATCATGATCTTCAACGCCACTCTTTGGTGGCGGGAGTCGGTTTCTTATGATAAGTTTAACGAGCACTTTATCCAATTTGGCAATGAAGAATCTATTGGTATGGCTTTACCTGCCGTAAAAAACGAAAAAGATACTTTGTTGGCCGGGCCGCAGAGCGGGTTTATCAATATTTTTGCGGATATTCCCTTGGCCACCCGCCAGACGGCATATCTGGCATGGGGCTACCGTTGTCCGGCTTTAAAACAGGAGTTTGAGACAATCTTGGGAAAGTCAGCGCCAACTTTTATCTATTTTCCCGCCTCCGATAATCCTTACTACCTGGCGCTTTTTCCGCTACTTGAGAAGAACTATGCTCGCATTCAACGGACGTTTGGAGGAGAGACGGACTTATATATTTTAAATACGGAAATAGGAAAAAGGACGCCTGAGCAGTGGAAAAAATTCGCCGATCTGTTATACCAACCGCCAAAGCTATAATTTTCCTTTGATTTTTGATAAAATAGAGATAGCGAATTTTAGTTTAAATGCCGAAGTGGCGGAATTGGCAGACGCGCACGGTTCAGGGCCGTGTCCCGCGAGGGGTGTGAGTTCAACTCTCACCTTCGGCACATAGGCAGATAGTTTTAGCCGTGGCCTGTACAAATGCTGTTGTAAAGTTATAATTATCTAACGAACGTAAAGATTGATTGTAAATTCAGCTAGTCTTCCGCAAAAGCATTTGTACAGGCCGAGGTGGTGAAATTGGTATACACGCAGTCTTGAGGAGGCTGTGCCGCAAGGCATGGAGGTTCAAGTCCTCTCCTCGGCACAAGAATTATCGTTGAATGAAGGTTTCCCGCTGAAGCGGGATTCACGATGCTGTAATCCCGATTTCATCGGGAACATCATCGGAACATATTCCTCTCCTCGGCACTAATTACTTTCCCAGTAAATATCTTCTTTTGCCGGTAATATTTGCGGATTCTCCTGTGTTTCCGGAATAATTTTTAATCTTTCCGGCAATATCTGTTGGTTGGTTTTGATCTCTTTTGGATCAATAAACTCCAGGAAAACTCTGGCCGGCAATCCGTCGCCGAAACGCAGGACTTTAAGAATCTTGCTGTTTGCCGGCACTCTTTCCCCTTTACAGACATATAAAGTGTTTAATTTTCCCATTTGGGGACAATCTTTCGGCATGATAAGAATGTCGCCGAAGAGGTTATAATGATAGAAACCCATATTGTCTGCGTACTTATCGGCTAATAGTTTTCGAGCCTGGGTCGGCACAATCTGGTTATAAACCAAGAAAAGTTCCAAAGGCGTCTCTGTCATGACCGTTTTTTGGTATTTTGGCGATAATTCATTCATCGTTTCCACAAATTCCCGGCCCCAATTAACCCGTTCCCAAGGCTGGTGTTTCGGCTGATGAACAAAATAAGCGTGGATAAAGGACAAATAATTATAGATAAACAGACAGATCAGCGGGATAACGATCGCGGATTTGACAATAAACTTTTTATTACTCAAAAAAGCCCAAAGGTTTATGACGCCGATGGCCGTAACCGCCTGGATGGCCGGAATAAAAGTGATGACCCGCTGGATATTGGTTCCCATGAAAGAAAAACTCTCGGCAATAAAGCTGATTCCTATCCAAACCACAAGCATCAGGTGTCGGTAGCTTTTTTTCTTAATAATTTTGTAAATACTCACGGAAACCCCGATCAAAAGAAACGGCAGTTCAAAAAGATATAAAACGCCGGTATAAGGTACCGAAAACCGGTTATATCCGGAGTCCCCTTTCAAAAAGAGGAAGTCAAAAGTAAAATGTTTGAAAAAATTACTGATCAATAAAATAAATGAAGTGTAAACTTTATTATGGAAAAAGCGGCTCACAAAAACATATGGGATTCCCTGATCTTCCCCAAGACTTTCGGAAATGGAAGACTGGATTTCACCGTGATTGAAAATGCTCGTCTGGTTAATCCTGCTAAGCGGTTGAGTAGAAATAAGAAATAATAAAGTGATAATACTGATGAAAAAAGGTAGAAAATGGAGTTTAATATCCTTTTTCTTTTCCAAGTATCCACAAATCCCAATAAACAAGGTAAATAAAGGAATGAAAACAAAAGAAGAATAATAACAGATGGTCGCCAATATCAGAAAAAGAATTGACAGACAAAGAAAAAGTTTCTTCTTTGAGGATTGATATTCAAGCCAGAAGTAAAAGAAAGCGATGATCATAAATACCTGCGGTACCACTTCATTGGCATTTCGGGAAAATATTATATGGCAGGGAGATATCAGGACAAGAAAAGCGGCGATCAAAGCAATTCTTTTATCCTTCAGAAACTTATTTATCGAAAGATAGACAAGCGGAATGGTTAAAAGTCCAAGAATAATTGCCGGCAGGCGGAAAACCCAGTCAAACAAACCGAAAATGGCAACATATGGAATGGTTAAATAACTGTATAACGCCAATTTATGGTCTCCGAATGACTGTAAGATTAAGGGTAAAAATTTACCGTGTTCGTCACTGCCGCTTTTGAGGATCGAATAAGCGCTGTATCCGAAAGCCAGCTCGTCTCCGTAATAAGCTGGAAGAATCTTTACCTGATATAGTCGGATGAATATTCCTGAAAGGAAGAGGATACAGAAAAAAAATTTCATCAAAATGTATACGGGCGGTGGTGATTATTGCTGGCGGATTTAGAGATCAAAATTAAACCGGCAGCAAGAAGGATAATTCCGGAAATGACAAAAATGGCCGTCAGCTTATTTCCGGACATTGAGCTTAAAAAAGAGACTTTTATTGTCGGTGTAGGAGTCGGAGTCGGTATCTGTGTCGGCGTCAGGGTACTGGTCAATTTCGGAGTAATGGTCGGTGATTTCAAAGGTTTAACGGTGGCTTTGGCAGTCGGTTTTACGGAAGGAGTAGCAGTAGTATTACTGCCAACGGAAGTCGGAGTGACTGTTGGGGTGATTTGGGTTTCCGTCGGTATCGGACTGGCAGATGCCGGTGTGGGCGAAAGCGTGACGGTTGGTGTTGGGGTGGGAGTGGGATCATCTGCCAAAACGTGATTATTTTTTAGGAGAAGCAATCCGACAATAATCAAAAAGATAGTAATTGATTTTCTCATAATCGAACCTATACGATAGATTATACCATCACGATAAATTCTGTGCCATGGGTGGGAATCGGACCCACACGACCGGATTGACGGTCACAGGATTTTAAGTCCTGCGCGTATACCAGTTTCGCCACCATGGCTAAAACTTCGGAATTAATTTTATCATACCGGTTGTTACAATGCACAACCATGAGAAGTGAGGAATTCTTTTGCGGATGGGTCATTATCCAGATTTAGGAGAAAGTTTGCCAAAATAGTATCAGTGGAAAATGACGGTGTGGTGGCCCGCTGCTCTACAAAAAATCTCTTGAAATTACTCGAAAGATCTCCTTTGGCAAGAAACCGGTACCATTGAGTTAAAAGTGCCTGTTCGCAAGGATTGTCCTTAGGATACTCATGGGATAAGTCCGGAGGCGGAAAAACAGAGTTAAACTCAGCCAGTGCCTTTGGGACATCTTTCACTTCCGGCTTATTTTGAAGGATTACTGTCCTATCACCGCAGGCCAGTTCGGCTCCGTAAATACCTAAATATCCGGCAATCTGCTCATTAAACCAGTCAGGCATCACATAAGTCCCGGTTGTCCCCTGGCCGGCGTCATTTAAAAGATGGCTGGTTTCATGAAGGAAGGTTTCGTTGGCGTAGCAATCCGCAGGATAATGAGTCAGGTATGAAAATCTCGCTTTATCGCTCGTTCGCACGATCGGTAGGGCATTGGACATTTGTGGCCCGACTGCATCTTCCGGGATAATGCTGGAAAACCAGCCGCTGGCACAACCCCTGACTTTTTCACCGGTGTCGCTGTAATGGCAAATTTTATCGGTTTCTTCCAGATTGCTGATACGGAAGTAGAGATACGGATAGGGTTTGGTGATAGTAATATAACTGACATCCGCAAGTCCGTAGACAGCTAGTAATTTAGGGATAGCGATTTGGTCCATAAACTTCACGTCATGATAGAGATCAGACAGGTAATCAGCGGTGACGCCGGAAGAAGTTGGGGCGTCAAAAACCGAGCGCTCGGCATAAAGTATAATCCGGTCGTATGAACCTTCCGTTAATTTTTGGCTAATATCGTCGGTTGATGTTTGGAAGAGATTCAAACATAAAGGATTGGTTCGGGGGAATTCCTTATAATGAATGATATCCTGGCAATTCACTACTCTGTTTAAGGCTTCAGGAGGTGGGGTCGGATAAGTATAATTTTTGGGTTCAACAGGATAAATCAGTTTATCGATTTGTTCATCGGAGAGCTTCGGTTTGCCGATATGCAAAAGATCGATAAACAAAGAAGGTCCGGCAATTGACATGGCACTACCGAAAAGTATCAGTAAAATGACGGCAAACAGCATTCCTAACAAAAGAAAGGTCTTTCCTCTTTTTTGGATGGCCATAATATATTTATACAATATTTTTTCATAAGTTGCATCTGCCTCCTGAACAGATTAGACTATCGGTATTATAGATTTCGAATGAAACGAGCACTTCCACTTTTTTTAATTATTTTTGCGGCGGCAGTCTTCCTTCGTTTTTTTAATTTCACTAACAGAATTACAGTCGGATTGGACTCGGCCCGTGACGCGTTCGTCTCTTTATATGGAGCGCAAACGATCCAGCTTCCCATTACGGGTCCTTTCATTTCCATCGCTCCGGTGACAACCGGTCCGTGGTATTGGATCCAGCTTATTTTTGCCCGTTTCATCATACCTACTCCGTACGCGCCCTGGATCCTCTTGGCCATCTACTCAACTTTCCTTATTATCATCGTCTACTTCATTGGTTTACAGGTTGAAGGGAAAAGACTCGGCCTTATTCTGGCTTTTTTGGCCACTTTCTCCGCAAACCAGATAGGTACCGCTGTTCAACTGACAAACCCTTCAGTCATCGGTTTTTATACTTCAATTTACGTCCTGCTATTTGTCCTTTTGGTAAAAGGGAACAAAAAAAATCTTAAATTAGGCTTACTGATCGGTATTGTTTTAGGCCTTACCATAAATACTCATTACCAGGCAGCCGGACTGGTCAGTCTTTTGGTTTTTCTTTTATTTTTCGGGAAAAAATATCTCAAAACCCTCCTTGCCGCCGGAGCCGGAATCGGATTGACATTTCTTCCTTTGCTGTGTTTTGAATTGAATAACCATTGGTATAACACCGGGCACATGCTGCAGTATATCCTGGTAGACCAATATAACATCTGGACGCCGATGAGGTGGCTGACGTATATCAGCGATTATTGGCCGAATTTTCTCTCATATGTTTTGGGTGGTTCCATCACTTTCGGAAGAGTAGTGCTTTTTCTTCTGTCCATCGGCTATCTATTTTTACTCTGGAAACGGAAACTGCCGAAAATATTATTATTGCTCGGCTTCAGCTTTCTTATAGAAGTGGTAATCATCCGCTATTACCGGGGTGAACGGTTTTTCGGATACCTCCAGTTTTTTCATCCGTATCTGTTTATCTTTATCGGCTATCTTATCAATAAAATCTTTTCTCTGCCAGGCGGCAAAATAGCAGGCATAGCAGTATTGGGAGTGTATTTTTTCTTTGTCTTTCCATCAATCCGGCCGAGATTGCAACCGGAAGACCTCACGCTTCAGACAAAAAATCTGGCCCAAAAAATCTACCAGACCTTCGGTCCGGGGCCCTATAAATTGTATAAATGTCGGGCGCTTGTCAAGCCTGATGTAGTAGCCCTTGTCTTACAGCTATACATGGATAACCGATATGATTCGGCGGGAAAACCTCTGATTTATGACTGGGGATGCTCCCTGCCTTCCATAGGAGAGTCAAAAGATCCTCAATCGGTTTATCCCCGGATAGATAACGTGGTTGACGCCTCAATTGCCTCTCCGGCGGCAATTTTAGCAAAAGAATGGGTGGAAGCCTCTCCCAAGTCTATGTACCAGTCTGCCGCGAGGTGGTGGATGGACGAACAACCGTAAATATTTTCTTTAGCAATTCATTCCTGCCGTAATTTTGTTTTGAAGAAAATAAAACCACTTCCGCGTTTCCGGCTTCAAGATTAAGCTTCGTCAGTTCTTTTTCCTTTTGACCGGTTTTGAGATTATCCGCTTTGTTGGCAACCACGATGAAGTCGATCTGTTCTTCTCGAAGGGTTTTCAGCATCTGGGCGTCTTGAGCAGTGAAACCGACTTTCGCATCGATGAGCAACAAAACAAGCCTGTTTTTTACCCCGGAGTACTGAAGGTACCAAAGTATCATTTTAGCCAGCTTATTCCGATTTTCAAAAGAACGTTTCGCATACCCGTATCCGGGAAAATCGACAAAGTACAAAGCATCATTTATAAGAAAAAAATCCATCCGGATTGTTTTACCGGGATTGGAACTTGAACGGGCGAGATTTGGAACAAGACAGAGGGAATTGATCAGGGTAGATTTACCGACATTTGACCGCCCCAAAAATGCTACCTGAAATTTCCCATCGTAAAGGATGTCGTTGGTACCGGTTATCCCTTTGATAAATTTTGCGGTTATTTTCATACTATTTTACTGGAATTGTCATTGCGAGCAACGCGAAGCAATCCCGCTCGAGATTGCCACGTCCAACTTATAACGGGACTCGCAATGACATGGAATTACTACTGAGCAATCCTTCTATTTTATGACAAAGCATATCCAGTCCTTCACCTGTTTTTGCCGATATGAGTAAAGGAGAAAAATTGGTATATTGTTTTGCCAATTCGTCCTTTTTCAATAGTGTTACTTTGTCAATTTTATTAAACAGATAAAATCGTTTCTTTTTCGCCAATTTCAGTTCATGCAAAATATCATCAACTACCTGTAATTTCCAGGCAAATTCCTTGTCACTGACATCTACAACAATCAAAAGCAAGTCCGCGTTTACCGATTCCAAAAGAGTGGATTTAAAAGCATCAATAAGATCAGTCGGCAGGTTTTTTATGAAACCGATCGTGTCTGAGACAATAATATTCCCACCTGCCGATGGCTGCCGTAGTTTTCCCACACTGCTGTCCAAAGTGGCAAAAAGCGTATCGGCAACATAATTTGCCTTATTGGTCAAATGGTTATAAAGCAGAGTTTTCCCTGCATTGGTATATCCTACAATCGCAGCCGTATAAAATCCGTCGCGTCTTCTTTTTTCTATTTGTTTTTCTCGCTCTTCGGATAATCGCTGCAGCTGTTTGGATATGTTTTTCATCTCATCGCGGAAGTGCCGTTTCATAAGCTCCGTATTAGTCTCCCCCACCCCAACTGTTCCTATACCGCCGCCTTGTCTGGAAAGGATATAGCCCATACCGTAAATTCTCGGACCCATATGGCGGAGGTTTGCCAGATCTATTTGCAGTTTTGCTTCTCTGGTATGGGCATGAAGTGAAAAGATTTGCAAGATGAGATTTATCCTGTCCCATACCCTGATTTTCGGATTTGAGCGCTGGAAGATTTTTTCCAGGGTATAAAGCTGTCCGGGCTTGACGAGGTTATTGATGACCACAATATCTATTTTTTCTTTGGCTACAGTGTCGGCGATTTCCTGTGCTTTGCCGGAGCCGATAAAGGTGGATCTGTCAGGATAATCTGATTTTTGCACCGTTACTGCAAAAATTTCTTCCCCGAAGGTCTTTACCAAAGACTCTACTTCTTCCAATTCCAAAAGTATCGCCTCTTCATTTGTCCCTTTGGGAACAACGCCGATGAGCATGAAGCGAGGCCGTTGATTGAATATAAGCATGATTGTAAGTATACCATCCTATACCGCTTTGTTTTATACTGGTACTGTATTTCGTGAATTTTCCGGTATCTTGAGTAACCTATCGGCTTGATAGAACAACCCAGATGATAAACTCTTATATGGAAAACATACGAAATACAGTACTGGAAAAAATATGACTATTCCACATATCCGCTTTACTCAGGAAGGTTATCAAAAAATTGAGAAAGATATCCTGAAACTTCAAGAGGAACGTAAAGAAGCGGTCGTTAACCTTCGCACTGCCCGCGAGATGGGTGATCTATCCGAAAACGGAGCATATAAAGCCGCCAGATTTGAACTGGGCGGAATAGACCGGCAGCTGCGGCGGCTGAAATATCTTTTGCGGTTTGGTACAGTGGCCCAAATTACAAACAAAGGATGTATCGATTTCGGCAGTCTGGTGACTCTTTCTGACGGCAAAAATGAACTGACGTTTACGCTGGTTGGAGAATACGAATCCAATCCCGCTCAAAAGAAATTATCCGTATCCAGTCCGATCGGAAAAGCAATTATGGGTAAACGGACAGGAGATACCGTGACAGTAAACACTCCAACAGGTACGATAAACTATACGATCGTCAATTTCGAGTCATTGGGAGGGGGTGAGTTGAGGTGAAACAAAAATGTTTTCTTCAGTTGATAGGGGCGCTTTTTGGAGCCAAAGCCGTATTTGGTATTCTTTACCTTCTTTTCGGTTGGGAAGTAACAATTTCCGGATGGATTATGCCTCTTTGGCTGATTGTCGTAGCCGTAGTAGTGGACGGTTATTTAGCTTTTTTGGCTTATAAATTTTCCAAAGGGAAAAAGTGAAGCCCTAAGCTAGACTTGCCCACAAAATTCTTGAAGCATAGGTTTTATAGGGAGACCAGGGAGAAATTATTTTCTCCATTTGTTTTTTTGTCGGTTCTTTCTTAAAACGATAAATTTTTTGGATTGCTTTTCTCAAACCTAAATCACCATATGAAAAGATGTCTTCCCTACCCATGGCAAACATCAGAAACATTTCCGCCGTCCAAGGCCCGATCCCTTTTACCTTAGTCAATTCTTCGATCACTTCGCCATCCGTCATGACATCCAGATGGAAAACCGCTAAATCTCCGCCAGTTATTGCTTCGGCCAAATTTCGAAGGTACCGGGCTTTCGCGTGGGACATGCCGACAGACCGGAGCTTTTCGTGAGATATAGAAAGTAAATCTACAGGTTGTACAAGCATATTCGGAAATAATTTAATAAATCTGGCCAAAATCGCGTCGCCTGCTTTATCCGAAAGCTGCTGGCAGATGATTTCTTTGCATAAATGGCTGAAATAACTTGACGGATAGTCTTTTTTAACCGGCCGGATATTCCTTGTTTTTCGGAAATACGGATAAAGAAGAGGGTCGTTTTTCTTGAAGTGGTCAATTATTTTTTTCATTTTAATCCTTGTAGTAGTATACCAAATCAAGGCTAATTAATATGGTCAATAGTTGCCTAAGGATATATAAAGTTATATACTTATATTATGAGTAAAAGAAATAAAAATAGATTAGTTAAAGCTTATTCCAAATACCGCACGCTTAAAAAAAGCAAATCATCCGTGTTGGGATTTTTCCGTGCTCTTATACCGGAGATTATTTTTCGAACAACTAAACTTGAAGGAGAATCTGTTACCCGCAGGATGATTTCTTCTCTACCTAAATGATAAATGGTTAAAACTTCTACAAAACCAAAAGGTGCGACTTCGTATAAAGAAACAGCTTTTGGTATTATTCCTAGAGTGAAACTTCTTACACTTGAGCTCGAAGGAACAAAAAAAGGATTGGATTTTATTCATCATCAGGTAAGTAGAGAAAAAACCATCAAAATAACTCCGGAGTTTATTTGTAAATTACATGGGGTATCATTTGGCTGGATTTTCCCAAAATGGGCTGGTAAATTCAGAAAAATACTGGTGACAATTTCCGGAAAAGAAGCTACTCCATATTTTAAAATACCTGAACTTATGGTAAATCTTTGTGAAGATTTGGAAGAAAGATTAAAGCATTTACCAGATCCTAAAACAGATAAATACATACTAGCGGTAGTAAAACTCCTTGCCTGGTTTCAGCATCAATTTGTATTTATCCATCCTTTCCAAGATTACAATGGAAGAACAGCAAGAATGCTAACAATTCTACTTCTTCTCAAACTTAACCTACCACCGGTTGAAATAAAAGCGGAAAAAAGATTAGATAGAAAACTATATATTACAGCGATGCAGAAGGGCGATAAAGGTGATCTGTCATTATTGGAAAATATTATTGGTCAAGCTCTTTTCGAAGGTTTAGAACGATTGTCAAAAGAGTAATAAAGTATCGTTAATCAAGATTTGACCTCCAAAGCATTATTCCGACACGCTGACAGTTTCACTCTTCAAAGTTTTAGCCACCGCTTCCGCAATCCTCTTTGTATTCCCAAATTGAGAGTAATAAACAATCAATGCTTTCATGATAATTTATTCAAATCGCAATAATGCGTTATTTTTTTCAACTTCCTCCGATTTAAATATACCCCCATTCATACAAATATAAACACCGGTATTTATAAGTCCAAATGAGGCAATGCTAAATCCCAAATTAAATGCCGCATCGGAAACAGAAAAACCCATAATAGGAACCATAGATCCGGTTAAAATAATTTTATTCTTCAAATCTTTATTTTCTAAAAATTGTGCAGTTTTTTTCATTGTAAAAGTCCCATGAGTTATCAAGATGTTTTCATGGGGATAATTTTTTATTGCTTTAACTAATTTTTTTAGGTCTTCACTTGTAATATCTCTGCTGTCTTTTTCGCAAACGGATTCAATACTGTAAGTAAAATGTGGTTTAACCATATTTTTAAGGAAACTATCAATAGTTGTGTCGAGCTTCATCATTTGCTGATTGATATTTTCATATCCGGGATCTATAAACTCTATCGTCCCGCCCATTTTTATTATGTGAATATGGTTTTTTGTCATAAATTCATAAAAATTATAACTTAAAAAGCGATATTAGACAAATGAGACATTTGACTTAATATAATTTAATGGTATGAGATTGTTTTTTGTGATACCATAAATTGATGTTCAAAAAATATGATGTAAAAATTAAGGAAATATTATCCTCTAAGCCTTCGGAGACTGATTGGAAGAGCGTTTTGGAGGATCATCGGGAGAAGATTGACCAGATCCAGCATGAAAGGCTCATTCATTTATTAGTAACGATTTTTGTCGGCCTTGTTTTGTCCATTTCCTGCTTCACTACCATCGTCACCCAAAATCTTATTCTTTTGGTATTTGATCTTCCTCTTCTGCTTCTTTTCTTAGGTTATTTGTTTCATTACCGAAATCTGGAAAACACTACCCAGAGTTGGTATTTACTCGAAGAGGAGATAAAAAGTAGTTTATAGGTAATTAATTACAACTCTTTCATCCAGGTATTCTCTTCTCCATTATCGTACGTTTCATGTGCTACCTTTTTAAATCCTGCTTTTTCTAAAGATTCCTCCATTGGAATATTTTTAGGATCGGTATAGGCAGTGATATAAACAGGACGTGCCTTTATAGCTGGTTTTGTTATAGCTATTTCTTTTGAAATGGCGTCTTCCATTTGCTTGACCAAAATCATCGTCTGTCTTAATCCGCTTAATGCTACTCCACGTAATTCTGTATCAGGAAGATTTGTCCTTTCCTCTATCCATTCGTATTCTTTAGGCCATTTGTGTTGTAGTGTTCTAGCAGATACTTCTAACACTAAAGCACCGCGTGCGATAAGACCTTTTTTTCTAAGTTTTTTTTTGGCATTATCTTCATAATAATTAATCATTCCGACCGCTTCTCCTTTATTATCAACTATCGCAAAAGTCAATAATTTCTTAAGTTTGTCCCAGTCCTTCTTTTCTAACTGTTTTATATTTTTAAAATCTATACCTCTAATGGCAGCGTCAAGTTCTATAGGTTTTAATGGAGGGCGCGTACTATACAATACTGCATCTGGATGACGGCGCATATCACCGAATTTTTGAGAATCATCTGAGTTATTCGGATTAAATAGCCTGACACTATATGGTTCTTGCGGATTTGCTTTCCATATTTCTCCAACACCACAAACCTCGAGAGGGACTCTTGCTGATTCTTCTCCTATCATATATCAATTGTATATCTTATTTCTAGATAAAATAAGATTTTCTTTTTTGGCCTTGGTGAAACTTTTAAGCTCGATTTCCCGTCTCATCGCCTCTTTTCTTGTAGTATATTCCTCCTAATAAACTAATTCAAAAGTTAATAATTCCTTTTTTTCTGAAGAAAAGAAACATTGATCCACCAATAAAAACAATTACCATTACAAGCAAGCTTCCATATAAAAACCTATCAGTCAAATATAAAAATGTCTTTTCGTAAAAGAGATATCTGATAGTTACTTTTAAGCCGTGAATAATGAAACTGTATAAGACTCCCAAGAAAAACAAATTACTATATCCAAAATTTGCTGTCTTAATTAATTTATAAGCTGAAGCGGCAATACAAATTTCCCAAATCCACTGGCTTATCCTTATTGACATTAAACCATCATCAATCTTAAGTCCAAACAAGTATTGCCAAGCTACAGCTACAATAGAGATTAAAATAAGATACCAAATTGGTACTATATACTCTACTAATGACTTACCAAATATTTTTGTTTTAAATATGGCCAAGACTGAAAAAAGGGTAATTATCGCCAGAAGAATGATGAAGAAAATCGGATCGCTGCGTTTTTCCAAGTAGGGAATTTGTGGCAAGATATCGAGTTTGTCACCCGTAGTGGTAAATGTTTTACCGGTCTGGGGACAATCGACTTTTTGATCTCCAATAAAACATTCCCGATTCCTTGTTTCAATTTTTCCTGAGATATAAGCAATTGTTTCCATCTATTTGAACCCCACAAGGGGTAGAATTTGAGTTTTAACCAAAATAATACCCAAAATAGTAAGGATAATTATGGCGATAATATCAATAAGTAATTTATTGTTTTTCATTTTTAGTAACCTAATTGAGAGCTTACGGTCGCCACGCTCAAAGTTATAACTTCTTTAATATCATTTTATCACCTTCAATCAAAACTTCCTTCTTTTTATGTGGCCATTGTTTGAGTTGCCATTCTCTTTGCATTGCCTCTTCTCTTGTCGGATATTCTTCTTTGTAAACTAAGTGAAACGAAGGAAACATGCGCAGATATTTTGCGGATTTGCCTGATCTATCTTTATGCTCCTCTAACCGTTTTTCCAGATTATTCGTTTGACCGATGTAAAGGGTATTTCCGGAAGTACGGAGGATATAGACGAAATAAGACATATATTGTTTATTTGATTTTATCATTTATTTATGTTGTGATGATAAGTAGTGATCACCCAAGAACTTGTCAATTATATAAGGGAAGAGCTTTCATACGGCTTACAGATTGAAGAAATAAGAACGCAGCTGGAAAATAAAGGTTGGCATGAGGAAGATATTGCTCAAGCTTTTAGTATCGCTGCCGCTACAAATATAAGTCCTGCCCCAAGTTCATCTCCGTCATTTTTTAGTAAAATCCTGAAAGAATTCAGTCTTCTTTTTAACTCATCATTTAATATTTACAGACAAAACATGAAACAGTTCCTGAAGATTCAGAGCCTCTACTTTGTGGTGTTTATTATTCTGTTTATCTTATCGGTGCTTACCTATGTAGTGATTTATATAATGAAACCGTCTAATATGTCTAGCCTCTTTTTATTCAGTGTCTCCTTTAGATTATTTATTCAGTTTTTAAACTCCATATGTTTTTTAATTTTATTATTCCCTCATCTGGTATTGTTACACGCTATTGACGATACGAACCATATGTTCCGCCTCAAGGATTATATTAAAAATAGCCGGAACAGATTTCTAAGATATCTGGGAATCCAATTTGCTATCTATGGCATGGTTATTCTTACTGTCGTGTTGATATTTATTTCTTGCTTTTTAGTTTCATCTGTTTTAAGCCCTGTTTTTCCGCTGGCAAATCTTTTAATTATTATTGGAGTTATATGCGCCGGAATTACGGGTATATTTATCTACGCCTGGTATCTATTTTCTTCCTTTGTATTTGTGAGTGAAAAGACAGGGGTCATCCAAGCGCTCAAAAAAAGTAAATCATATGTTCAACGTCATGTCCTCTTTGTAATTTTACACATGTTTTTTTTGGGTATTACGCTGACGGTATTCGGGATCATACCGATTGTGGGAATATTTTTGGATATTTTTATAGCTGTCCCGATAGCCAATATCTATTTATATAAGCTCTATAAAAATCTCAAAATGTTAACTTCTTAACACAAAAGAATTTTGTATTACCACTAATTTTCCCTGACATAATCACTTTAAAACCTTGCCTTATATAATAATCTTTTGTTTCAGGAACCGAGGACACCCAAAGTTCATTTACTCTTTTTTCTTTTATTATCTTCTCTAGTTTTTTTAATAAAGCATAACCTATACCTTGTCCTCGATATTTTTCATCAACAACGAAAAATCCTACCCAATAAGCTTTCTCTCCTGGAAATTTTTTACCCATGACTTCATTTGCATAGTTAACCTTGTCTTGATACCAGCCAATTAATCCAATGACCCTACCTTTATCAAGAGCAACATAATGAGCATCGATGTGTATGAGATGATGTTCTATCTCTTCTTTTGTATCAAGTTTTGCTTTTAAAACCAAATTCACAGCTTCTTCGAAATAGACGTTCGTTAATTGTTTAATAATTATTTTGTTCATTCGATATTACCTTAACAGAAGATTAATAATAGCTGCGGAGCTAGGTATCCTTCGCTAAGGCTTCGGACACCCTTTTAATCTCCGGAATTCATCTTTCGCTAAAACTACCAATCTCTTATATGCAAAGGCCTTTCCTGACCCCGATTTGAGATAAAGTTCAAAATCTTCTGCTTGTCTCTTTGTAGGAAATCCACAATACAAAGCCAAAGTCCAAGGAATATAAGGTTTTGTTGATTTAGATACTCCACTATTGTGTTCCTGTACTCTTTTCTTCAAATCGCTTGTACTACCATAATAAAAAGTCAAAGATTTTGAACTCTTTAAAATATATGTATAGTACATATTCGCAAGCCATCTGTAGCTTTAGCGAAAGATGGGCTGCGGAGCTAGGATTCGAACCTAGAATAAACAGCTCCAAAGGCTGCTGTCCTACCATTAGACGACTCCGCAACGTAATCACGATCTGATCGTGAAACGTTGCTGAAACGTTTATCCCGATTTAATCGGGATATTACGTTTCGCAAGTGATATTTTATCATATTATTCTATATATCTAATAGCTCTGTTGCAACCAATAGAGGTATCGCATACAATTGTAATCAAAATCAGGACGTTTAGCTCAGCGGTTTACCCGTTCAAATTTTTGTTTACAAATAGAAATTTGTTCGGGTAAAGAGCATTTAAGATTTATCGGACCCGTAGCTCAGCGGTAGAGCGTTCGGCTTACATCCGAAAGGTCAGAGGTTCGAGACCTCTCGGGTCCACAAATAGAACTAGTATAATGAAAATAGTTATCAATTATTAAATAAGGAGAAAATTTATGAAAGACAGCAAAACAAAGCAAAAAGGAATTCCAAAGAGTCTTATAATCATCGGAGTAGTCGTATTGGTACTGATCGTGATCGGCTATGTAGTTCAAAATTTTGTCATGCGAATGGCAGGTGAAAAACTTGCCGAGAGCCTGATCAAATCAAGAACTGGGGTAGAAGTAGATATAAAGTCCGGAGGAGAAGGAATGATGGTAGCCGGAAAAGACGGAGAGATGGAAATCGGCAATACGGCTCAATGGCCTTCAGACATGCCGCCAGATGTGCCTAAATTTCCTGCGGGAAATGTCGTCATGTCCACTAATGTAAATAATAGTTGGACAGTCATTTTAAAGAACGTAACAAAGGAGAATGTAGAGAAATATGTCTCTGAACTTCAAAAAATCGGATGGCAGGCAGACAATGAAGTAAATATTATGGTTGAACTGACACAGATGAAAAAAGGGGCTTATCGCTTAAACTTGGCTTATGACGCCTCTTCAAACGGAGTTTCTCTGACAGTCAGCCAAAAATAACAGTAAACAAACAAAGAAGGCTTCTGTTTGAAGCCTTCTTTTAAAACCAACGTCTAAATTAGCGAGTGCTTAACAGCAGTCACAGTCTTCACCGCAACAGCAACATAATTCTTTTAGGGCTTTTAATTTTTTCTCGACTTTGATTATTTTTTCTTTGTCGCCTTTGACGGTAATGACGAGCTCTTCTCCTTTATTTTCCATCTTAAAGTCTAAATCTTTTAAATGGTGCATAAAATGCATATCTCTCACCTCCTTTATTGTTTAATATAATCAGTATATATTGAAATATTTAAATATGTCAATAGGTAAAAAGAGGGAGATAACTATTACTTGACCAATTTATTCATGAAGCCGAGGCAACAGGAAGTAATGTTTTTACGGTTGAGGGAATAATAGACCTCGCGGCCTTTTTTCTCTTCGAAAATAAGACCAGCATGCTTCAAAATCCCTATATGATGAGATAGAGTGGGTTGAGAGAGTCTAATTTTATCAAGGATATTAGAGGCATTAATCCGCTGGTGGGCTTTGATTAGCATCAATATTTTTTGACGGTGTTGGTCACCGCCTGCTTTAAAGAAATTAATCCATGCTTTGGGACAACAAGATACTTTCATAAGTTTCGATATGATATTATACTGCACTTTCAGTATCTTATACAAAAAATGATTTCGTCAATCTAGTG
>JALHWS010000085.1 GCA_022866885.1 Candidatus Microgenomates bacterium
ACAAATAAGGTAAAAATGACTATAAGACATATGGTAACTATACTAGAGGCTTTCTTACCCAAAAATGAGGTGATTTTGGCGATCAAATTTACCAGAATACTGACGTTCATGCCGGAAAGGGCGATGATATGCAAAGTGCCGGTTACGACAAGGGCATTGTATAAATCTTTCGGCATAGTCGCTTTTACTCCGAAGAGAATGCCGCCAAGAAGCGAAGCCTGCGGTTCGGGAAGAAGGGAATTGATGATGGAGAGGAAAGGATTGGACATTTATACACTCAGTATTTTGGCCAAAAAGCGGAGTCTTCTCTTGTGACCAAGCCTGGTGAAAATCAAAACCTGCCGAATGGCAAAAGAGATCAGGAAACTGGCAAAAACCGTCGTGATAAAGAATTTAACAGGATAATATCTGTTGTTCAGTTTCAAAACCCGGGATATATTGAGGATAAGCCCCAAAAGGATAAAAACAAGAAAAACCAACGGCTTGTTGTAACCGCCAAACCACTCGTCGGTATAAAGGATCATTTTACAGAGAGAAAAACCGCAGATTATACCCGCCAGGATTATTAATAAGATATTGGATGAAAACATCGGAATGTTCAACGGATGATTGATTTCCAGAATACAAAGCATAAAAATGGCAAAAAAGCCGTTAAAATAAGCCATATAATGACTGAACTTATTATGAAGCATCTCATTTATTTTATGGGCATCTGATTTTTTCTCGGCGGAAAGAAAACGCCAGAGCACTTTTGCCGTAAAATGAACACCCAAACCAATGGCCACGTAGATCATAAAAAGAGTCAAAACCCCCAAAATGTCAAAATCATCCATCGGGATAAAAGGGATTTTTTCCCGGTCAAGGATATTGCCGGTAAGGATATACCAGCCGGCAAATATACCGACCGGAATACCCATAATCATTATCCAGTCGATTAAGGGAATATTTTTTAATACTTTTTTTTCGAGCCGGGATTGCCGGTGGGATAAAATCCCCAGAAGAGAAACAAAAGCAAGAAGAAGGATACCGGCTAGCATTGTTATTTAATATACGCTCGCAGACAAAATTTTCTTGCTCCGCTACTCGCTCGAGACGAAGCGTTCTTCCATCCATAATCTCTACTTCTCTCGCTCAAAAAGCGATCTGCGAAAATTTTGCCATGCTCGCATATATTAATCATTTTACGCAATTAATAAACAGTAAGCAAATCTTTGATTTTTTCGTAAACGCTTGCCGTCACCACTTTCCGGCTTTTAAGCTCATCTACAGACTGGTAAGGCCGGCCGGCAATAATCTTTCCGGCTGTCACCGGACCGATACCGGGAAGAGCTTCCAGTTCTACTTGGGAAGCGGAGTTGAGGCTGAAAGTTTTTTTAGAAGATAAGTCGCCCGAGTTACTTAAGTTGTTTAAAGATTTACCGGAAGACACTTCTTTCGTCGACGGAATATAGATTTTACCCCCGTCGACCAGCTTGGCCGCCTGATTGAGATTTTTGGCGACCCAGTCATGATCGGCAGAAGAAGAAAGCCCGCCGGCCAAAGCGATGACATCGGCAATCCGGCTCCCCTCCTCCAGCGAAAATATGCCGGGAGAAACTACTGCTCCCTGAAGATCAACTTTTATCCTTGTGTTGGCCGAAGATGACGCTTCTGTTTCAAAAAGTACCGAAGCAGTATCTTTCTGGTTTTTCAAAAGTAAAATAATGGCTGCTAAAAACAAACAGATACCGATGATGCCTAGAATAAACGGAAATTTATAAAAAGAGAAAAGTTCCTGAAGTTTGTCGAAATTGATAATCGAAGAGTCGTCCTGATCATTCACCATAATAATTAGGAGATGACGAAATTGATAAGACGGCCGGGAACGAAGATTACTTTGCGGATCGTCATACCGACCAGATATTTTTTTATTTTTTCTGAAGTTTTTGCTTCTTCTTCTACTTTATTCTGAATTCCAGATTCTGAATTCTGAATTTTAATTATTTCTCTCGTCTTGCCATTCACCTGAATCACCATCGTCACTTCTTCTTCCACCAGATATTTTGGGTCATATAAAGGCCAGGGGTGCAGATGGATAGAACTTAGTTTATCTAATTGTTCTAATTTGGTTAAATGAAATTTATGCCATAGTTCTTCCGTCATATGCGGAGCAAAAGGAGCCAACATCAAAAGCAAGCTTTTAATGTGGTTGTTAGTTATAAGTTGTAAGTTGTCAGTTAATTGGTTTACAAACTCCATAATATGGGCGATGGCGGTGTTGTAGCGGAAATTTTCCAAATCCTCGGTCACTTCCTTGATGGTATGGTGCATGACACGCCTCAGCGTGTCATCCTGAGGAGTTCCGGTATTCCGGAACGACGAAGGATCCCCTGCATTTTCAGAAATACGATCGGGATTCTTCTCCCGACTTGCCGTCGGGATCAGAATGACGGAAAAAACAAGTCTCCAGACTCTTCCCAGGAAACGGTACATGCCGGCAATGCCGGTGTCGCGGAAATCGCCGCCCTGGTCAAAGGGACCCAGAAACATAAGGTAAGTCCGAAGAGCATCAGCGCCGTATTTTGCAATATAAACATCAGGAATAACGACATTACCGCGACTTTTGCTCATCTTCGCCCCTTCGGCAATAATCAAACCGTGGGCGTAGAAACGGCTGAATGGCTCCTCAAAGTCTATATATCTCCAATCTTTGAGAGCCATAGTGACGAACCGGGCATAAAGAAGATGTAAAACCGTATGCTCTGCCCCGCCGATGTATTGGGTGACGGGAAGCCACCGCCGTGTAATCTCATGATCCCACGGAAGTTGCTTACTGATTCCTCCACCATCCGAGGAGTCCCTTCGGGCCACCTCGGAGGTGTCTGTATCGCTCTTTTGTTCTATGTTCTTTGTTTTATGTTCTATGTTTACACTCGGATATCTCAAAAAATACCACGAACTGTCTAAAAATGTATCACAAACATCCGTCTCCCTCTTAGCCTCTCCACCGCATTTGGGACATTTCGTTTTGACAAATGAAGATAGTTTAGCCAAAGGGCCTTTACCCGTCCCCTCCGGTTTCCAATCCTCAAGATCAGGCAGCAATACCGGAAGTTGATCTTCGGGAACCGGTTGCCAGCCGCAAACCGGGCAATTAATCATGGGTATCGGCGCACCCCAGTAGCGCTGTCTGGAAATACACCAGTCACGGAGTTTATATTCTATAACCCTTTTTCCACACCCTTTTTCTACAAAATAATCCATGATTATTTTTGTCGCTTCATGAATATCTTTCCCGTCAAGGAAGCTTGAGTTTATCATCGTCCCTTCTTCTTCCTGTATCTGCTCTTCCCTGGTAATCTCTGTCTTATCACCGTCTTTCCCAACCACAACTCGGATAATCGGCAGGTTAAATTCTTTGGCAAATTGAAAATCGCGAAGATCATGTCCCGGTACCCCAACCACCGCGCCGGTACCGACATGGCCTAAAACAAAATCAGTGATATAAATAGGCATTTTATTGTTTGTCAGTTGATTGATGGCGTAGAAGCCGGTAAAGACGCCGGTTTTCTTCCGACCTTCGGCGATGCGATCCATCTCGCTTTTACTTTTAGCGCGTTCAACATAATCTTTTATCTCCTTTACTTTAATGTCATTCCGGACCCGCTTCGCCGTAGCTTCAGCGAGGCGAGCTTGATCCGGAATCTTTTTAGGATCCTGAAACAAGTTCAGGATGACGTTGACAAATGGGTGTTCCGGGGCCAAAACCACAAAAGTAGCACCGAAGTTAGTATCAGGTCGGGTGGTAAAACAAGATATGGTATTTGGGGTAATGGTAATTGGATTATTGGATAATTGTGTAATTGAATAATTTATTATTATTCCTTCTTTCTTCCCGATCCAATTCCGCTGGCCGATCTTCACTTTATCACTCCACTGGAAAGACTGCTTAAAAGTATTTTGCAAAAGTTTCTCCGCGTAGTCGGTGATTTTGAAAAACCACTGCTCCATCTCCCGCTTCTCCACTTGAGACTTACAGCGTTCACATAAACCGTTGATCACTTGTTCGTCCGCCAGAACAGTTTTACATGAGGGACAAAAATTAAGCGGAGATTTCTTCCGGTAAGCCAACCCGTGCTTGAACATCTGGACGAAAATCCACTGGGTCCAACGGTAGTAATCCGGGTCATAAGTTTCCAATGTATTTTTAAAAGCAAAACCGTTACCGATGGCATGAAGCTGTCGGTAATAATTTTTGGCGCTGATTTTAGCCTGCTCTTTGGGATGACGGCCGACTTTGAGGGCGTAATTTTCGCTGTGGATGCCGAAACCGTCCAGCCCGATCGGCTCAAAAACATCAAAACCTTTCATTCTTTGGTACCGGCCGTTGATATCCGCGCCGGTGAAAGCGTACATATTGCCCACATGAAGGCCTTCTGCTGAAGGGTACGGAAACATCATCAGATTGTAATATGGTTTCTTAGCACTCTTCAGGTCCGGCTGATAAACACCCTGTTTCTCCCAATACTGACGCCATTTCTGTTCAAAAGAAGTCGGATTAAAAGATGGACTTTGTTTTTCTGGTTTCATATATAAATAATGATTTAGATTGTCATTGCGATTCGCCGGCTGGCGAAGAAGCAATCCCGTCCGAGATTGCCACGTCGCTTCGCTCCTCGCAATGACACTAGGTTTTGAAATAGATTCTGACTTAAGTTTCTTAAAGTATAACAAAAAAAGTCAAATATTGTGATATACTAATTTTATGAGTAAGTATGTGATCCTGCACTCGCTTGTCCTGATCGTCGCTATCTGTCTTCTTTTTTTCTGGGTGACGGATGAACAGCTATCCATTTATTCCCTCCAGCTAACGGCCATCCTGCTTCTTACCCTACTCGTCTCTCACCGCTTCCTGCGGTTAAATCATTTCAAAATGTTGGAAAGCGTTATCTCTACGATTGCCGTCCTTCTGGTGGTCGGTTCAACCGGCGGCGTCGCCTCGCCATTTTTTTTCCTGAATTATTTTCTGCTTTTTGAACTGTCTTTAATCCTTGAACCGCTTGTTCCCCTTATCCTGGCAGGGACCATCATCCTTTTTTATTTTACCACCACTGAAACAGGCACTACACTTCTCCAGATGGGAGAACTTCTTGCCTTCCCGTGTATGACACCGCTTGCTTATTTTTTCGGCAAAATCTACCGCAA
Source organism: Candidatus Microgenomates bacterium (assembly GCA_022866885.1). Classification (GTDB taxonomy): domain Bacteria; phylum Patescibacteriota; class Microgenomatia; order 2-02-FULL-39-11; family 2-02-FULL-39-11; genus JALHWS01. The sequence continues at coordinate 5,185 of JALHWS010000085.1, forward strand.
GGAGGAAAACCAGAAGAAAGAGATCAAAAACCTGAATAAGAAGATCGAAAAGCTGGAGGATGAGTTGGTGGAAGAGGAGATGATGAAATCACTGATTCAGCAGCGCCAATGATTCACAAAGAAACTAAACCTATAGAAGTTGCAAAACCAATAACAAAAGGAACACTTATTGACTATTTACTCGGAAAGGCAGATGTAATCGATGAATTATATATAAAACCACGTGAAGCAACGACACCCAAGGAATTAGTAGCTACAGATATAATCGATAAACCACATATAGAAACACTTAAAGAAATGATGCCTGATGAATTAACTGGAAAATTACTCCTTCCGGCCATAAAAGAAATCCGCAGCGACAAAAGTGGGGCTGGAATGGCTGATTTTAAAAAAAGAGTATTTCTCCTGGTAAATCTTTGGGGTCATCAAACTGAATCTGATAGGATACCCGCATTAATCACCACCCTCACCAGCTATCCACCTTCATCTACTGATATCGCCCAAGAAGATAATCTCATTACCTTAATCGCCCACAGCGCTACTGAGACTAATTATCTCATTGAGGCTATCAAAGCGACTCCAGCTGAGGACGAAATAGCAACGTTTCGGATAACCAGTGCTTTTCTCCAAAGATTCAGGGAAGAAAGAATTATCCCTCCCGTACCTTTATCCCATTCTTATCGCGAGACTTGGAAAAAAATAGCTGAAATCATCAATCTCACGAAGGATGAAGTGGCTGTAAAGTCATTGGCAAATGAATATTATCAGTTAATAAAGACTGTTAGTGCTGAGGATAGAATAGATTCATTAAGTCTTTTTTGGATCTGTCGGGGATTGACATACATCCATGAAAAAGAACTTCTAACCGCCGCACTCGGAGAAAACAGGTCTGATCTTATAAAACGTTTAGATGGATTGTTTGAAAATAACGTTAAAAAGGATCCTTATGCTGATGCTGGAACAAAGGATGGAATAGCCAGTGCTATACAGGCAATGTTTCCTAAGGAAGCAAAATAATGCTTCTCATAACTTTTATCGCCCGCTGGACAATCTCCCCGATTTATCTTAGGCTATATAAAGAATTATGAATTTTGCATTTATTGGGTTATTGGGTTATTGGGTTATTGGGTTATTTTTTCCTCCAGTCCTCGCCCAAGACATGACTTCCCAGAATTTCAAGATCCAGGGCGGCAACTTCAACCTGACCGCCGGAAGCAAGTCCTCACAGCACTATAAACTGACGGATGTTGTCGGACAGACTGCGGCAAATGTCTTTATCTCCAAAGGCTACATCATCAATGCCGGATTTTTACAATCAGCCGGCGCTGCTCCCTTTGTTTTCACCGTCTCTCCTCCTGTCGTCGACTTTGGTGCGTTGACGCCAAATTTACCGATTGAAAAAAACCTCACCATCTATATTTCCAACGGCGATGTAACCGGTTATTCCATCAAAGCTTCTGAAAACCAGCCGCTGGAAACGACCGCCGGAGCGGAAATCCCGGATACGGTTTGCGACAGTTCCGGTAATCCCTGCACACAAACTCAAAGCGCCAGATGGACTGCCAATAATACATACGGCTTCGGCTACCGGATGGCTGGATTGACCGTTCCCAAAGATTTTTCTAAAGAAGGTTATTACCGGCCTTTCCCCGCCACCAGAAGGAATGAGTCAGCGATAACCGTCATGGAATCACAAGCCCGGAAAGTCAAAGATACAGGTCTCATGACCCTGCGGCTAAACACCAGTCCCAGCCAGCCGGTCGGCCAATACCAAAATGTCATCAGTTTTATCGCCTTAGCCGGCATATAAATTAAATGTCTAAATTACTAAATTCTAAATTAATTCAGATATTCAGAAATTTAATAATTTTATTTGTAATTTATAATTTATCATTTATCATTTCTTCTCCAGTTCGGGCTCAATCTCTCTCACTTTCCATCGCTCCACCGGTAGTGGAAATCATGATCAAACCGGGTAAAACGATTACACAAACTATCAAAATTGCCAATGGCGGAGAAAGCACGATCATCACTCCCCTTTTAAGGGAATACACCTTAAACGGCCTGCAGGACAAT
>JALHWS010000086.1 GCA_022866885.1 Candidatus Microgenomates bacterium
CTACAAACCGCCTCTTTATACCTACCTGACCGTTTTGCCGGTTTGGCTTTTCGGTTTGAATGAGTTTTCGACCAGGTTTATTTCCGCCTTTCTCGGTTTTCTTACTGTCGTGGTGTCTTATTTTCTGATTAAAGAATTATTTCCGGCAAAAAAATATGATTTATATCTTTTATTTACTTTTCTTTTCGCAATTTCGCCGTGGCATATTCAATTCAGCCGGGTGGCTTTTGAGGCAAACTGCGCCTTATTTTTCTTCGTGACCGGAACTTGGTTATTTCTTAAGGGTTTGAAATCAGGCCTGTTTTTCCTGGCGTCCTTTTTATCGTTTGGATTATCCGCCTATGCTTATCACAGTCCGCGGCTGATCGTTCCGATCTTCCTTTTCGGCCTTGGGATAATTTTCCGAAAAGAGATAAAGACGAAAATAACTTTTTTCGCCGTAAGTGTTCTTTTAATAAGCCTTTTATTTTTACCTATAATTTTAGTGTTTGGTACTTCAACCGCCGCCAGATTCGGTTCCGTCAGCGTCATAAACCCCAACGAAAAATTGGGGGAAAGTATCAAAGCCATAGAACTGGATAACAATAGAGGGGATTTTTTTGGAAAATTTACCCATAACCGCCGGATCGTTTTTGGCCGAGAAATCCTAGCCGGTTATCTTGATCATTTTAACTTTGCTTTCCTCTTTTTAACCGGAGACCCGCCGGGACGCCATCATGCGGCCGGGATGGGGATGCTCTATCTTGTCGAATTACCTTTTATAATTATTGGTCTAATATATATGCTTAGAAATTTTTCTCGTGGGATGGCTGTCATCTTGTTATGGTTTCTTCTTGCTCCGTTGGCTTCCAGCCTCACTTCCGGGACGCCGCATGCGGTCAGGGCTCTCCTGTACCTGCCGACTTATCAGCTGATTACCGCTTTTGGTTTGCTATATGTTTTTGGGTGGCTAAGTAATAATCTGAGTTATAACCGGAGTCGTTTAATAAAAACACTGATTTTTATAGCCGTCATTGGTAATTTTTTCTACTACCTGCATATGTATTACGTCCATACGCCGATTGAGTATTCCTACTGGTGGCAGTATGGATATAAAGAGGCGGTTGCCGAAGTGGCGAAAATCGAGAAGAATTATGACAAAGTTTTCGTTACCTACCAATACGACCAACCGTACATTTATTTTCTTTTTTATAACCAGGTTGATCCGGCCTGGTACCAGAAAAACTGGGGCGGCGGGGAAGTGATGAGAGAGCAGAGGTCTTTCGGGAAGTATGTTTTCCGTGATCTCGATTGGGATGAGGATTCGGAAATGTCAAAGGTGATATTGATGGGGACAGCTTCGGAAATTCCCGAAGGCGCTTCCGGTTTGGTGAAAACGATTAACTATCCTGACGGTTCGGTTGCCTTCCGCCTCGTCGCAAGGTAAAATTAATACATGAAGATACTGATTACCGGAGGATGCGGTTTTATTGCCTCCCATATAGTTGATGCCTATGCAGACTTAGGTCATGAAGTGGTGGTGGTGGATAATTTGAGTACCGGAAGAAAAAGTTTTCTAAATCCGAAGGCTAAATTCTACGAAGTGGACGTTCGGGACAAAACGGAAATACAAAATATTGTCACTTCCGAAAAGCCGGAGGTAATCAATCATCACGCGGCCCAGATCAGTGTCCGCAGTTCCGTCGAAAATCCGATTGAGGACGCCCAAATTAATCTCTTAGGCTTATTAAATCTTCTTGAGGCCGGTAGAACTTCGGGAGTGAAAAAAATCATTTTCGCCTCCTCCGGCGGAGTCGTTTACGGAGAAGCTTCTGTTTTACCGACGCCTGAAAGTTATCAGCCGCTTCTGCCGCTATCTCCTTACGGAGTGGCCAAGCTGGCCAGTGAGTTATATCTTAATTTTTACTGCCAGACTTACGGGATAGGCTATGTGGCCTTACGCTACTCAAATGTATACGGTCCCAGGCAAAATCCCCACGGTGAAGCCGGGGTAGTGGCAATTTTTTCCAAGAAATTGCTCAAAGGTGAAAAGCCGATTATCAATGGCGACGGAAAACAGACGAGGGATTACATTTATGTTAAAGATGTGGTTGAAGCAAATAAATTGGCGTTGACGGCAAATATAAATGGAGCCTTCAATATTGCCACCGGTAAAGAGACTGATGTTAACATGATTTTTCAGCTGATAAAAATGGCTATAGGGAGTGATGTCTCCCCCGTTAACGGTCCGGCAAAAAAAGGAGAACAGAAAAGAAGCTGCTTGGATATTACTTATTCTCTCAAGAAACTTGGATTTTCGCCCCGGTATGATCTTACAAAAGGTTTAGCCGAAACCGTCGACTATTTCAAAAAGCATGACTAAAAATCCAAAAAGGCAAAAAGCCGTCATTCTGGGTGGAGGCTTGGCGGGATTGACGGCCGGTTATACTTTGGCCAAAGCAGGTTGGCAGGTAGAAGTGATTGAAGCGCAAGAGCAAGTGGGTGGACTGGCAAGGACAATTGAGGTAAACGGTTTCAGATTTGATACCGGACCACATCGCTGGTTTACCAAAAACGAGTCGATAAACAAATGGATGCATAAGCTTTTGGGTAAAGAAATAATCCAGGTTCCCCGCTTAACGAGAATCTACTTTGACGGTAAGTTTTTTTATTATCCGATCCGACTGATGAATGCCCTTTTGGGAATCGGTCCGGCAAAAGCGGTCCAAGCTGTGATCGATTATTTTCTGGCTAGGGTCCGTTCACGAATTTTTGCGCGTAAACTTCTGACGATGGAAGACGGCTATATCAGTCAGTTCGGCAAAACCCTTTATGAGACTTTTTTCCGCCGTTACAGCGAAAAGCTTTGGGGAATACCTTGTAATAAGGTATCAGTTGACTGGGTTGGCCAGCGTACCCGGGGATTAAACATATTGACGATTATCAAAGATGTTTTTGTCAAAAGCAAAAATGTAGTTTCTTTCGTGGATGAATTTTCTTACCCGGTTTCCGGTATCGGTCGGTTTCCTGATAAGTTGGCCGAGGAGATCAAAAAGGCCGGTGGAAAGATTTATACCAGCACAGAAGCCCTAAAGATTAACAGTTTGGGCAAGAGGATAGTATCGGTTGAAGTGAAAACAGGAGATAAACAAATAATCATTGAAGGTGACCACTTCATCTCGACAATTCCCATCAGTGATTTGATTACCAGACTTTCGCCAAAAGCGGAAAATAAGATATTATCACTGACGAAAAAGCTGCAATACAGAGACGAGCTTCAAGTCGCCCTCTTTGTCAAAAAAAGCCATTTGACTGATGATACCTGGATTTATGTTCATCCGAAGGAAATTCCCTTTATGCGGGTAATGGAGATGGATAATTGGAGTAAAAACCTTTCGCCAAGCGGTACAACCGCCGTAGTATTTGAGATTGCCTGCAACTATGGGGATAATTGGTGGAGAAAAAGCGATCAGGAAGCATTAGAAACCGTTTCAAAGGCATATATCAGAGAATTCGGATGGTTAAAAAAGGACGAGGTGGTAGGCGGTTATGTCCATCGGGTGAAAAAAGAATATCCGGTTTATCATTTAACTTATAAGGAGGATCTCGACCGGATTAAAAAATATCTGAAAAAATTTGATAATTTACAGATTTGCGGCCGTAACGGAACTTTCCGCTACAACAATATGGATCATTCGGTCGAAATGGGTCTTTATGCCGCCTGGAATCTGATAGAAGGACGGCAAAAGTATGATATAGAGTCGGTCAATATAGAGAGGGAATACCTGGAAGAGAAAAAAATTGAGAAAATTGAGGATGAAAAACTGGATGAAAGCTAAAATCGTTGTCGTCATGCCCGCCTATAACGCGGAAAAAACCCTGCTTAAGACTTACCGCGATATTCCGGCCGGACTAGTGGATAAAGTGATTGTTGTTGATGATGACAGTCATGATAAAACAGTGGCAATTGCTAAAAAGTTGCATCTTCCCGTTTTTGTCCATAAAAAAAATTTAGGGTACGGTGGCAACAAAAAAACCTGTTACCGGGAAGCTTTGAGGATGGGGGCGGAGATTGTCGTTATGATCCACCCCGATTATCAATATGATGCGACTTTGACAGGAGAGCTGGTGAAACCGATTATCGATGGCCGTTTTGATATCATGTTGGGCAGTCGCATCAGAAGCCGGAGGGAAGCATTGGCGGGTGGAATGCCTTTATATAAATACTTGAGCAACCGTTTTCTGACCTTGATAGAGAATCTTTTTCTCGGTTTGAACCTCTCGGAATACCACACCGGTTTTCGGGCCTATCGAAGAGAGGTTTTGGAAAAGTTGCCGCTGGACAGGTTTTCCGACGATTTTGTTTTTGACCAGGAAATCCTGATAGCCGCCCATGCCGCCGGTTTCAGTATAGGGGAGATTCCGGTACCCGTCCGTTATTTTCCCGAAGCTTCTTCGATCAACTTTGTCAGATCAGCCCGTTACGGTCTGATGATAATTCTGACGATCGGAAAGTACCTGCTGACATTTGCCGGTATCAGAAATAAAATTTTTGTTTCGAAGAAATAATTAAATCTCTCGTGAAAAAAATTAATATCATTCTTATAATATTTGTATTATTACTATCTACTTTCGCCATCAAAGCCCTTTTCACTCCGGGATTTTTTACCAGTCATGACGGTATCCTTCATATTGCCAGACAGCATTATTATATTCAGGCGCTTTTAGACGGGCAATTTCCTCCCCGATGGGCCGGAGGTGCATACAATAACTTTGGCTATCCGTTATTTATCTTTTCGTATCGGCTGCCTTATTTCTTCGGATCCATCTTCTATTTTCTGGGTACGACGGTTGTGGACAGCGTCAAAATAACTTTTATCGCCGGATTTTTATTGTCGGGAATAACCATGTATTTACTGCTAAACAGTTATTACGGAAAAATTCCAGCATTTATCGGCACAATTATCTATCAATTTGCGCCATATCGGTTTTTAAATATCTTTGTCAGGGCGGCGCTGGCAGAATCTTTCGTTTTTGTATTTTTACCACTGGTTTTTCTGGCCATCTATAAATTGTCAAAACAGGATAAAATCGGATGGCGCTGGATTATTCTCGGATCGATATCGCTGGCGGCCGTCATTTTGTCAAATTTAACGGTTCTTTTGGTATTTGTACCGTGCATTATCAGCAACATCCTCTATCTGAATTACAAAAAATTACTCAAGCGAACCGTTATCAGAAATTATTCGTATATGTTCTTACTTGCGATCGCTTTATCGAGTTATTACCTTGTGCCGACAGTTGCCGAAAGTTCTTGGATCAGTTATTCCAATATTATTAATATTGATTTCATCAAGGATTCCTTTTTAAATCTCCGCCAGCTTTTATACTCCAAATGGGGATATGGATGGATGCGGGCTGCCGAAGGCGCTATGTCGTTTCAACTGGGTATTGCCCAATGGACAATAGCGATAACTTCAATTCTCCTGTTGTTTTGGAAAGGAGCAACAAAGGGCAAAAATAAATTCATCAGTTCAGATTTCATTTATTGGCTTGTCATTTTCTTTTTTTCCATATTCATGATGCTGAAAATATCATTTCCGGTTTGGAATTTCCTGAAAACCTTATGGAATATTCAGTTCGTTTGGCGGTTTCTTTCTCTGGCAATTTTTTCAGTTGCTTTTTTAGCCGCCCTGATAGCTAAAAATATCAAGCAAAAAGACGTAAAGTGGAGTTTTGTGGTTATCATAACGATATTATGTCTTTATGCCAATCGCAATCATTGGAGAATAAACCAGGCGCAAGCCTGGTCTTTGGAAAAATATTTACAGGTAGCCGGATCAACCGCTTCTTATGATGAATTTAGACCGATTTGGGTTGATAAAAATATATCATCTATAAAGAAACCCAAAGTTGAATTATCTTCCATAACTTCAAATATTACCGTAAATCAAAATTTATCGAACAGGCTGGATTTCGTAATCAATGTAGATAGACCTGATTTGGTAAAAATAAATACGCTATATTATCCGGGTTGGAATTTATCGGTTAACAATAAGATAATCGAGTTGAAACCTTCAGCGGAAGGATTGATAGAGATACCTGTATCTTCTGGCAGAAATAATTTTATTCTCTCGTTTTCGGAAACTCCTCTCAGATTGGTTAGTGACTTTATTTCTTTGTTTGCCTTATTATTAATTCCAGTGTTATGGAGAAAAGCTTCTTATGAAAAAAATTGATTGGTTGATAATCGTTCTAATATTTTTTCTATCCATTATCACCTTAAGAAATTTTTTTCAGCCCGGTTTTTACACCAGCCATGACGGTATCCATCAGGTCGTCCGGCTTTATTATTTTAATCAAGCCCTTTCTGACGGTCAAATACCGCCGCGGTGGGCCGGGGGACTTCTAAACGGTTACGGGTATCCGCTGTTTGTTTTCTCTTATCAGCTGCCCTGGCTTTTAGCTCAGCCTTTTCGTCTTTTAAATTTCTCGGTTTTCGAAAGCATCAAAGCGGTTTTCATTTTTGGTTATTTTTTTTCGGGGTTGGCCATGTATTTATATCTTAAAAAAATTGTCGGCAGGGGAGCGGGTTTGGTTGGAACCGTCATCTACCTTTTTGCTCCTTTCCGCTTTTCCAACATTTTCGTCAGAGCTGCCATTGGGGATGCGACTGTTTTTATTTTTCCTCCGTTTTTATTTCTTTCACTTTACTCTTTACAGATTAAAAACAAAATCAGTTGGCCATGGATTGTTTTAGGAGCGGTCTCTTTAAGCGGAATGCTTCTTTCTCATGCCATGGTTTTTTTGTTTTATTTCTTTGCCTTCTGGTTATATTGTCTCTTTATCACCGTATTTCGAAAAAAAATTAAGTTGATTATTCCATCGGTTATTATTACTATTTTGACATTCGGATTATCCGCCTATTATTTCCTTCCTTCTTTTACCGAAAAGAACCTGACAAAGTTTTCTCAGATTATGGGTCCGGCACACCTTGGACAATACTTTCTTTCACTTAAAGAGTTGGTTTATTCAACCTGGGGTTATGGAGTCATGCGCGCGCAGGAAGGGGCGATGTCGCTGCAGTTGGGATTTGCCCAATGGCTTTCAGTGATCTTATTCTTATTACTGGTTTTATTTCTTCACAAGAAAATCAAACGGAAATCTTTTTTCCAGGAAAGCCTTTTTTTCCTGGTATTATTCGTGATTACCATTTTTTTGATGCTACCTGTTTCAAAAATATTCTGGCAGTCAATCAGTCGGATCATGGTGATTGATTTTCCCTGGCGAATTTTATCATTATCAGTTTTTACCAGTTCTGTTCTGGCAGGATTTTTCATTGCCGGTTTGCCGAACAAAAGACTGAAATTCATCTTCGGTTTCATACTGATTTTTCTGGCTTTTTATGCCAACCGAAATCATCTGCGGATTAATCAGGTATTGGATTGGCCGCTTGATTTTTATCTGAAACTCGAAAGGACGACCAATACTTACGATGAATATACCCCAAAATGGGTCAATTTCGATGTCAATAAAAAAGCCCTAAGTAAGATAGAAACTTCCATTCCTTCAACTGACCTTAAAATCAAGGAAGAGAGATCAAATTATCTGTCTTTTACCCTTGATTTACCAAAAGAAACGAAAGTCCGGATAAATACAATTTATTACCCCGGCTGGGAAGTATTTGTAGACGAAGTGCCAACCGCGATACAATACGATCAGGGAGTGATTGAATTTCCGGTAAAAGCGGGGAAAACAGAGGTTGTTTCAAGATTTCGGGAAACGCCTTTACGGCTGTTTAGCGATTTTTTAAGCGTTTTAACTTTATCAGTGATAATATTCGGTTTCTATAAGTTCAAAAAACTATGAAAACAATTTCCGTGGCAATTGCCACCTATAACGAAGAAGCAAACCTTGGTCGTTGTTTGGAAAGCATTGGTTCCTGGGCTGATGAGATAGTACTTATTGACGGATCTTCAACCGACAAAACCGTTGAGATTGCCGAGAAATATACAGATAAGATATTTATTGCCGATAACCCCAAAATGTTTCATATCAATAAGCAAAAAGCGCTTGATAAATGCAGTGGAAAATGGATTTTGCAGTTGGATGCCGATGAAGTTGTTTCCAAAGATTTAAAACAGGAAATAATTAAAGCAATCGGTTCCCAGTCAATAGATGGTTACTTTATCCCCCGTAAGAACTTCTTTATGGGGAGATGGATGAGAAAAGGCGGCTTATACCCTGATTATGTCGTCAGGCTTTTCCAAAAAGGGAAAGGACAATTACCCTGCAAAGATGTTCACGAACAGGTGGAAATTACGGGTAAGACCGATTACCTGAAGCACACTCTTCTTCATTATCCTTATCCTGATTTTTCAAAATACCTTCAGAAAGCCGATACCTATACTTCTTTGACCGCAAAGAACCTTCATGAGGATAAATTAGCCAAATATGTTATTGTGAGGCCGATAAAAACTTTCCTAAGTATTTACTTTCGGCATCTTGGTTTTCTTGACGGATTCCCCGGTTTTGTCTGGGCCTTTTATTCAGCTTTACATTATCCGATCGCCTATATTAAATATTGGGAGAAGAAGAATAACAATTGAACCTGTCTGCGCAGGCAGGCAATTTAACAATGAAACAATTAAGAGTTGCCTTAGTTAATCCGCCTTTAACTGGACATAAATTACGCGGTACAGGGGTTTATACAGATAGATTATATGACGTCTTAAAGATATGTAAAGAAGTGGATGTAGGATTAGTAGATAGCAAAGATAATTTAGGCTCTTTTGACCTGGTTCATTATCCTTATTTCGATCCCTTTTTCCTGACACTTCCGCTATTCAAAAACAAGCCGACAGTAGTGACAGTCCATGATTTGATCCCTTTTAGGTTCCCCGACCAGTTTCAAAGGGGCATTAAGGGTGAAGTCAAATGGCAGATACAAAAAACTTCACTTACCTCCGTTCAAGCAGTTATCACTGATTCCGAGAGTTCCAAAAAGGATATAGTCAAATACGCCAATTATCCAAGTGATCGTATTTATGTCGTCTATTTAGGCGCTGGAGAAGAATTTAAGCCAGCGAAATCGGATACGGATTTTGCGGAGACGAGAAAAAAATTGGCTTTGCCGGAAAAATACCTCCTTTATGTCGGTGATATTAATTACAATAAAAATATCGAGGGATTACTGATGGTCTATAAGGAGATATTGAAAGCAATTCCTGATATTCATTTGGTTTTAGTTGGTAGCGGATTTGTTAATCCTTCACCACAACTGGCGATTATCAATAATTTAATCTGTTCTCTTGGTTTAGCCGGTCGGGTAAAAAAATACAGCAACCTGAAAACAAAAGAGTTGGTTTCGGTTTATAATCTGGCTGAAGTTTACCTGCAACTTTCATTTGCCGAGGGATTCGGTTTACCGGTTTTAGAAGCAATGTCTTGCGCAGTTCCAGTGGTTGTGGCTGACAATACCAGTTTAAAAGAAATAGTAGGATCTGCAGCTGTCCTGGTTGATCCATACAGCACGGAAAACATTATCAAAGGGATTATGAGTATATTGGCGGACAAAAACGAACGGAAAAGATTTATCCTGGCTGGTTTGAAAAGAGCAAAAGATTTTTCCTGGGAAAAATGCGCGGAGGAGACAGTAGAAGTTTATAAAAAAGTGCTATCTTCATGACCGGTTTCATCATTGCCATATTTTTTTTCTGGCGAATAGGCCTTTTTTTAATCGCTTATTTTGGGAGTAAGTTCCTTCAATTTTCTCCAAGTTTTCCTTACTCAGACATCTGGCTTCTTCCGTCAAAGTTGCCGTTCTGGTTTTGGGGATTTGCCAATTTCGACGGAGTGCATTATCTGACAATCGCCAAAACCGGCTATTCGGCCAATTTCACGCAGGTATTTTTTCCTTTCTACCCGTTTCTTATCAATCTTATCCATGAAATTCTGCCGTTTTTGGATCTGATAACAATTGGAATTCTTTTATCCAGTTTGCTCTTTCTAGTCAGTCTGTTTATGTTGTTTAAGCTGTTAAGACTTGATTATCAGGATAAAACCGTTAAATGGTTTCTTGCTTTCCTGGTATTATTCCCGACTTCTTTCTATTTCGGAAGTCTCTATACGGAAAGCCTCTTTCTTGTGTTAATCATTGGCACATATTATTTCGCCAGGCGTAAAAACTGGTGGTTAGCAGGGATTTTTGGCGGTTTAGCTTCGGCAACCAGACTGATAGGAATATTCCTGCTTCCAGCGCTGTTATGGGAGTGGTATACGCAGAATAAATTTAAAATAAAAAATTTTCTTAATTGTCCTCCTTTATATCTTATTCCTCTAGGCTTAATCAGTTATATGATTTATCTTCAATGGCGGTTCGGAGATGCTTTATTATTTTGGCATGTGCAACCGGTTTTTGGAGCGGAGCGGAGCGGTAGTACGCTAATTACTCCCTTTCAGGTTCTCTGGCGTTATTTCAAAATCATCACTTCGGTTCCTTCAGCCCAGTACCAGTGGTGGACGGCGGTTTATGAATTAGCGGGATTTTTAATGGCGGTATTTTGTTTGATTAAGGCGCATCTTAAGAAAGTCAGGCTTTCTTACCTGATCTTCGCCTGGTTGGCTTTGATAATACCGGTTTTAACGGGTACGTTTTCCAGTATCCAAAGATATATTTTGATTATTTTTCCGATTTATCTTGCATTGGCACTTATCAAAACAAAATGGTTTAAAATACTGATATTGTTCCTTTTTGCCGGATTACTGATTGTCTCCACGGTTTTATTCACCAATGGGTTCTGGGTTAGTTAAGATAGATTTATGAAAAATATTTCACAAACGGCAGTCGTCATACCCGCTCATAATGAGGCCGAAACAATTCGGAAATTAGTAAGACTGATACAAAAGACTGAAAAAAATATTATTGTTATAGATGACGGATCAACCGATGGTATAGCTGAGGTATTACGCAGGGAAAAAGTGGTAATACTTACGCATATCGTAAATTTAGGCAAAGGAGCAGCTTTAACTACAGGAGTCGAATATGCTCAAAAAGCGGGCTTTTCCAAAGTCATACTGATGGATGCCGACGGACAGCACAGTAGCGCTGATTTGCCGGCATTTGAGGAAGCTTTAGGGAAAGCTGATCTTATCTTAGGCGTCCGGAAACTTTCGCTTCGGGATACGGGTTTTCGATATTTGGGTAACAGGATAAACAGTTTAGTTATCAAATGGCTTTTCGGAGAGAAAGTGGCCGATCCTTTATGCGGTTATCGTGCTTTTAACCTTCGGATTTATCCGAAATTGAAGTGGGAATCTTCAGGCTACGGCGTGGAAACAGAGATGGTTATCAGGGCGATCCAAAACAAAATCAAGTTCAAAGAGATTCCGGTTTCCTCTATTTACATAGACAAATATAAGGGTGTCAGCGTGATCGATGCTTATAAGATCTTCTTCGATATGTTAAAATGGAGAGCGTCAATATGATTTACGGACTGCAGTTTATCGCCATTATCTTTTCCCTGATAATGCTTTATGTTAGTTATCTCCACTTTAAGAAAAAAACTTTATCGCCGGTTGAGTGGATTTTTTTTAGTCTGGTTTGGATTGTAGCCATCATCCTGATGGTTTTGCCAAGCAGTGCCGATTATATTTTGAAAACATTTAAAATATTCCGGCTTTTGGATTTGGCTACTATCTTCGGTTTTATTTTTTTAGTTGCCATTTCTTTCAGCAACTTCCTGGAGTTAAAAAAGTTACGGCAGAAAATTGAAAAAATCGTCCGTCAATTATCGTCACCGCGAAAGTATAAGTAAGGACTGCTTTTCTTGTGAAAAAAAAATATCCCAAAATTTCCATTATCATTCCGTCTCTTAACCAGGGGCAATTCATAGAGAGAACGATCTGTTCTATCCTGGATCAAAGTTACCCAAATCTTGAACTGATCGTGATTGATGGAGGATCGACTGATAATACCAGGCAAATTTTAAAGCACTACTCGAAAAAATTAACCTGGTTTTCGGATAAGGATGAAGGGCAATCGGATGCTTTGAATAAGGGATTAAAAAAGACTACCGGAGAGATTATCTCTTATCTTAATTCGGATGATATGCTTCTTCCCGGAAGCCTCGTGAAAATTGCCGGATATTTTAATCAGCATAAAGATATTTATTGGTTGACCGGCAAGTGCTATATAATAGACGCAAGAGAGCGCAATATTCATCCTTTAATCATCGGTTATAAAAATTTCTGGTTAAAATATCTTCGGGGACGACTATCTTTGGAGATACTGAATTATATTTCCCAACCGGCCACTTTTTGGCGAAAGTATGCTTTCCAAACAGTTGGGGAATTTAATAAAGAATTAAATTACACAATGGATTATGATTATTGGTTGAGATTGATAAGAAAGTATAAGTTGGGGTATATTGATGAATATCTGGCGGCTTTCAGGATACATAGCAACTCAAAGAGCGGTCAAAATTACCAGAGTATATTTGCCGAAAACAGCGGCGTCTCTGTTAGATACAGCAATAAATTTATATCCTTACTGCACCAGATTCATGATAAATTAACGGTTTATATATACCGGTTTATAAGAAAAGACTTATGAAAAGATTTTGGAAAAATAAAAAAGTGTTGGTGACCGGCGGCGCCGGTTTTTTAGGCACCCATTTGGTAAAAAAACTTAACCGCTTGGGAGCGGTCACTTTTGTGCCGAGATCAAAAGATTACGACTTGAGGACGAAAGAAGCCTGCCAAAAAGTGGTTGCTGGTCAGGAGATCGTTATCCATCTGGCGGCGAAAGTCGGCGGCATCGGTTATAACCGGATGCATCCCGGAGAGATGTTTTACGACAATATCATGATGGGCGCTCAACTGATGGAGGAAGGGAGAATTGCTAAGGTTAAAAAATTTGTGGCTTTGGGGACCATTTGCGCTTATCCGAAATTCACTTCTTTACCGTTTAAGGAAGAAAATCTTTGGAACGGATATCCTGAAGAAACCAACGCCCCTTACGGACTGGCTAAAAAGATGCTTCTGGTACAGGCTCAGTCATACCGTCAGCAATACGGCTTCAACGCCATTTTTCTCTTACCGGTAAATCTTTACGGTCCGGGAGACAACTTTGATCCGGCTTCTTCTCATGTAATTCCCGCCCTGATCAGAAAAATCTTCGAAGCAAAAAAAATGAAGAAAAA
>JALHWS010000087.1 GCA_022866885.1 Candidatus Microgenomates bacterium
ATAATAATCGCAAACTACTATGAACTTCTTGCTGTTATGGCATTTCTTATCGGATTTGCCGCTGTTGTAGCCGTCCCACTAAACTTGTATGCAAGATTCCTTCTTCCGCTTCCAATACTTAATTTTATAACTTCCACCGCCTTCTTTGCAGTAAAAATGGTTGGATTAATCTTTGGAATCATTGCATTCAAATCGTCAAAAAAGAGTTTTGCTATTTTTATAACTATAATAAATATAGTTGGAATTGTTTTGGGCCTATTGTTCGGTTTTTAGTACTACTGCTTCGAACAGGTTTTATATTTTCACAACGAAAATCTTGTAATAGGGGTTCACTTTTAGTCACACTATTCGTAAAAATCTGTCAAGCCCGGGAGTTGAATATACTTTCACAATCCACGATAAAATTTCTTTACAGGGAGTTTAAACAGGAACTATCCGGAATTTCGATGGTAATGGTCGAGAATCCGAGAGCGGTTAAGATGGCGGTTAATTGCTTTCTTCCGTTATCCTGCGCCTGTTTCAGTATATCTCCCTTGCACGCCGCATCTTTTATCGAGGTTTCGGCAGCCAGACGCGCTTCAGATTCCAGATCTTTATTGCCCGAGATTAAAATTCCCCGCTGCCTGTCATAGACACGGGTTTGGGTATTATCCAAAGATGTGATGAGGATTTGCGGTTTAGGCAAAGTAATTTTTAAATTACTACCGGACACCTCTATATCTTTTTCAGAAATCTGGGAAAGATCAAACCCGGCAATCACCTGTCCGTGAGCAATAAGAAGAATTCTGTCTCCGAAGAGAAATTGCTGAAACACATTCTCTTCCGGGGTTCCCCCGTCTATTATTTTTTCGATGGTAAAAGATGCCGTTTCCAGCCTTTGCAGGTTCCGCATTTCTTTTATGACTGAAGCGCTGTTTGTATTAAGACGATTTCCTGAGTAACCCTTTATCACAAAGAACCATACAAAAAGTAACCCGACAATAAATATACTTGCAACAATTAAGAAATTGGTAACTTTTCTCATAGCTGGAACAAATTATATCATGATTATACTTCCTCAGGAGATTTTTATGTATAATGATATATCCGCCTATGACCGGAAGAACGCACGATCTAACTGCTTTTACACTAATTATGCCAACTATAAAAACTCTCACCATTAACTGTCAAAATTCTTTACAAAGCAGTTGACAGGAATTCTTACGTCATCTATAATTGGCTTAATCATTATGATCTCTAAATTCATTCAGGAACAGCGCAAAAAGCGTGATTTAACGCAAGAATATTTAGCTTCCCAGCTTGGCATCTCCCGCCCGACTTATCTGCAGATAGAGAAGGGGACACGGGAACTTACTATTTCGGAGGCGGAAAAGCTGGCACAAATATTTGATATTTCGCTTGAGGATTTATTAAAAGAAAGAGAAGCTTCAATTTCAGTTACTTTGGAAAAAGACAAAGAACAATTATCCTCAAACAGCCGGGTTGACGATATAAGAATAAGTGTCCCGCGAAAAAACCTTGAAAAATTTAAGGAGATTCTTCTCTATATCCTTTCGAAAGCCGGCGGGAAACCCAACGTCGGCGAAACGGTTTTATACAAACTGCTCTATTTCATCGATTTTGATTATTACGAAAAATACGAGGAACAATTGATAGGGGCTACCTATATCAAAAATCATTACGGCCCAACACCAGTTGAGTTTAAGGATATTGTTGAAGAGATGATCAGGCAGGGTGAGATAGTGAGAGTAACAAGCAAGTATTTTAATCACCCGCAGCGGAAATATTTAGCCGTCAAAAATCCGGACTTAACCAAACTCAAAGACGCGCGCGAACTTCAGCATATCGATGAAGTGCTGGCAAGGCTTGGTGATAAAAATGCCATGGAGTTGACGGAATATTCGCACGAAGATATTCCGTGGGTGATCGCAAAGGAGAATAAGCCGTTGGATTATGAGGCAGTCTTTTACCGCACCCCGAAAACTTCGGTCAGAAACTATGACGACGAAAACTGCGATTAGCTACGGAGAAACGGAGGAATTTAAAAAAGATTTCAAAAAGCTCCTGAAAAAGTACCGGTCATTGGAAGAGGATCTGGAACTGGCGAAAATCGCGGCTATCGAACTGTTTCACCTTAAAAAAATAAATAATTCAAGCGTCTTTCCGATACCGGGATACTGCAGCGGAGAGATATTAGTTTGTAAACTGAAGAAATTCGCCTGTAAAGCGCTCAAAGGACGCGGATCAAAGAGCGGTATAAGGATAATTTATGCATTCCATGTCAAAACCCTGCGGGTGGATTTTATAGAAATATATTTTAAGGCAGATCAGGAAAATGAAGATAGGGAAAGAATAAAAAATTATCTACTTTAATATGTCTCAATATTATCGGGCAAATCGGAAATACAATTTATATAACCCTGACTCAACGGAATTATTCCGCTTGAGCCGGTCGAAGATTGATCTTTTCATCAACTGTCCCCGCTGTTTCTACCTTGACCGAAAACTGGGGGTTGCCCAGCCGCCCGGATTTCCGTTTTCTCTCAACAGCGCCGTCGATAAACTGCTCAAGAAAGAATTTGATCTCCACCGGGCAAAAGGTACCACCCATCCTCTCATGAAAGCATATGGAATTGACGCAGTCCCCCTGGCTCACCAGAAAATAAACGAGTGGAGGGATTCGCTTCGGGGCGGGATCACCTGCGTGATTGACGGATCAAACATCATTGTTACCGGCGGCATTGATGATATCTGGGTTTCGCCGTCGGGTGAATATATGATTGTTGATTATAAAGCCACCTCAAAAGAGGAAGAAGTGACGCTGGATGCCGACTGGCAGATTGGTTATAAGCGCCAGATGGAAATATACCAATGGCTTTTCAGGAAAAACGGCTTTAAAGTATCTTCAACCGGATACTTTGTCTATTGTAACGGCAAAACTGATAAAGAAGCCTTTGACGGCAAGCTGGAGTTTGATATTAAGATAATCCCTTATAAAGGTGATGACTCCTGGGTAGAAAAAAAGATCAAAAGCGCAATTGAGTGCCTGAAGGGAGATAAATTGCCTGAACCGGGAGCGGATTGCGACTTCTGTAAATATCGAGCGGCCACTCGAGTGTACGAAGTTATATGTCCCTCTGGAATTTGATCCTGTTGCTTTTTCTTTAGTTATTGGATAATATTTGCTTGTTATCATCTGCCCGGAAGGCAGATTTTTTATGGTCGGAGAACGACAACCAGTCCCACTTAAGGGTTATTTAGCACAGTATGAACTCAAAGGGCCATGCGGATTGAGAACAACACTTGAATTAATGGAAAGGATTTCGCATGTTACAAGACCTTCGGGTAAGGAAGGACCAATGGGAGATTTACTAGTTGCAATTGCGAAAGAGTACGATCTTTTGTGTCAAAGAGATGAGATCGGAAATGTGGTCATATATCATCCGGGAAGTTCGGGATGCCAAAACGCACCCGGTATAGTGTTACAGAGTCATCAGGATATGATCTGTAAATCTGATGAAGGAAAACCAAATCCTGCAGAACATGGTGTTAAACCAATAGTTATTTTTAGCGACGGACCTTGGGTAGCCACAGATGGGACAACAGGAGGATATGATAATTCAGCCGGAATCGCCCAGAGTCTTGCTTATGCTTTGGATAGAACCGCAGTACATGGACCCCTGATGCTTGTTTTTACTGTTGGTGAAGAAACTGATATGAGAGGAGTAAACAATTTCGGATTTGCTATTGATCCGCAAAAATATCCCTTCATGGTCAATTTGGACAATGAAGAGGAGGGGGTTCTGGCAATTGGAACTGCTGCTGCAGGTTACACGGAAATTTCAATGCCGGTTAAAAGAGAAGATTTAAGGAACAAATCTTATTTAAAAATCAAGGTCAGCGGGACCAAGAAAGATCGACATTCCGGACTTGACATTCATAAGGGTAGGATAAATGCCGTCAAGATTCTTGCCGGCGGATTATCCGGACTTATCGGTCCAGATGGAACATCAAATATACATCTTGTTGAGATAACAGGAGATAATGCACCGCAGCATATAAGAAATTCAATTTCGAGAGAAGCAGAAGCAGTAGTAGCTTTGGATCCTGATCAGGTAGAAATAGTCAAGAGAAAAATTGAAGAATATCAAAGAAGAATGAAGAGAGAGAATGAGACTAATGATCCGGATCTTGAAATAACTGTTGAAGATCATCAGTATGATTCGGATGCGGTTTCTGCCATGACAGTTGGTTCAACGAAAAAAACAGTTGAAACTTTGATATATCTGCCCCATGGTGTTTACCATTATACTGAAGGACATCCTGATATGGTTATAACTTCAACCAATCTTGCCATCGCCAGTTCAGGACTTAATGAGACAAACTTATCCATAAGCATGATGACAAGAAGCGCGGATCTTACTGAACTGGAGGCATTAAGAAGGGAAATTGCAAATTTAGTTGTAGAAGAAGGAGTAACTGTCAGTCAGTCGGAGATTATCAAAGGATATAAAGCAAAAGATGACAGTCGGCTGTTACCACTCTCCTCCGCGGTATATAAAGGATTATTTGGAAGGGAGCTAGTACAAAGAGTTTATCATGCGGGAGCGGAAATGGGAGAATTCGGAGTGAGATTTCCTGATCTTGATATTGTATCAATGGGTGCAACCTTGCATAATCCGCATGATACGAAAGAGCAAATAAATATTTCCTCTATATACAGGTGCAACAGATTCTTGTGGAC
>JALHWS010000088.1 GCA_022866885.1 Candidatus Microgenomates bacterium
AACTGGTCTGAAGGCGGCTGTCCGGAACCGCAAGATATGGCGGTCATTGTCCGCGGAGAACGGAAGTTAAACCTGACGACCGGCGAAACCATTTACGCCAATGCGGATATGCAGGTAGTTGATCCCGGTGATAGCCGTTTGATGACAGCTCTACAGACAAAATTAAAGGATTCTACCTGTGAACCGGGTAAAAAAGAGGTGGTATACGAAGGTACGAATGAACTAGCTAAAGAAAAATTTTTAAATAACTTGGACCAGCTGGCAGCTGGGGAAAAAGAACGTGTTGACCAGCTAAGAAAAATATTAATGGCTATTAGTCCGAAAACCGTTACCGCGACAGCCGGAAGTCCGGCAGTGGACAAAACCACAGATTCGAAAGTATCATTGACGCAGGATAAAGCTTTATCTTTGGCTCAAGGACAGCTAGGTACATGCGACTGCACCAGCAGAAATGTTGCCTTGAGCCAAACCAACAGTAATACCTGGACGGTCACAGTCACTGATAACGGACTCAATGATGATTCCATGACTGCCAAACAGATCATGGCCACTGTCTCTTACCAAAATGGTATGTGGACTTGGATGACCAATCAGCAACTCTTCCGCTGCGCCCCCGGTCGCGGCCACCAGAACTTCTCCGCCGAACTCTGTCTTTGAAAATCATTCACGCACTTGAAAAGTGATGATTAAGTTTCTTTGAAGAGATTAATATACTCGGTAAAGGAATAAAGCCTGTTTCTGGCATAACCGGTTACTTCTTTTAAAATGCCTATTTTTTCAAAATCAGAAATGATGGCAGTAGCCGTTGGAAAAGTGATCTCCAGTTTTTCGACTATTTTATTAGCGCTAATAATCGGCTTCGTAAATAAAATCTTTAACAGTCTGCTTCCCACCTCTGATCTTCGTCCAAGAGTTGTGATTTTAACTTGACAGTTTTTCTGCAGCTTAATTATCTTATCAAAAGTCAGTATCCCCTTTTGTGACGTCTCAACTAATCCATTTAGGAAAAAAATCAGCCATTGCTCCAGATTATTATCTATTCTTACCCGGGACAATGAATCAAAATATTCAACCCGATACTTCTCAAAATATTCAGAGAGATATAAAGTCGGTTTTTGCAGTAAGTTGTGTTCAACCAGTTGCAAAATGATCAGTAACCTGCCAATACGGCCATTGCCGTCAAGAAACGGATGGATGGTTTCAAATTGGTAATGGGAAATAGCCACTTTAATAAGGTATGGGATTTTTGATTCTTCATTATGCCAGAATTTTTCTAAATCGGTCAAAAGCTTGGGCAAATCATCAGGGTGCGGCGGGATAAAGGTCGCATTCTGCAAAGAATTTCCCCCGATCCAGTTTTGGCTCTTGCGGATCTCACCGGGCATCTTATACTTGCCGCGGACTCCGGAAAGTAATATTCCATGCGTGGCTTTGATCAGCCTCATGGAAAGTGGCAGTTTTGGCAACTGACTGACGGCGAAATTAAGGGCTTTGATATAATTTTGCACTTCCTGCCAGTCATCTCTCCTTTCAGGATCAATTGCCTCTTTTGGCAATAAAGCTTCATTAATTTTTGTTTTTGTTCCTTCGATGAAACTGGATGTAGTTGCTTCCTTAACAACATGCATCTGGATAAAAAAATTGACTTCGGCAAAAAGCGAAGAATAAGCGTCTAATTTCCCCAAAAGATTTCCCGCCTCCTCCACCAGCGGAAACAATTTTTCATCTTTGATTTCAACCGGTAATTGGTTGGTCAAGCTGGGAAGGAAACTTCTATACTGAAATTGCCGCTTATAGGTACCGGCTTTAAAATTAGGCATAATAGCTTTTAATATAAATATTTATATTAAAAGTTTAACCGATAACCTTTAATATGTCAAGGAAGAGAAAATAGCTATTGCGAAATCACTTTTATCCGGCAAAGGTCGTGGAAGCCGAGCTTACCGTGCTCCTTGCCCATGCCCGACTCTTTATAACCGCCAAATGGGACAAACGGCCGGAAATGATTGATACCATTGATATCCACGCTTCCCGCTTTTAACTCACCGGCCATCTTTTGCGCCAGTTTCATGTCTTTAGTATAAACTTGAGCGCTCAATCCATAAGGGGTATCGTTGGCCAGTTTGATCGCTTCTTCCTCACTTTCGAACTGAACAATCGGTAAGACTGGCCCAAAAACTTCCTCTTTCCAGACCGGCATTTTTCCGGTAATTCCGGTTAATATCGTCGGTAGATAATAAGCGCCTTTCAAATATTCAGGTTGTCTAGCGCCGATAATGACCTTTGCTCCCATTTTCACCGAAGTATTAACTTGCTTTATCAGTTTTTCCAATTGTTTTTTGGAAGTCAACGGACCCATTTGCGTCTTCGGGTCCTGCGGATCTCCGATAACAATCTTTGCTACTCTAGCTTTCAATCTGTCGACCACCTGAGTAAATACTTCTTTATGAACAATCAGCCGTTTGACCGCATCGCAGGTTTGACCGGTATAGGCGTATCTTTTGAACATGATCTTATCCGTCATCAAATCAAGGTCGGCATCTGCAAAAACTATCGCCGGATTGGAACCGCCCATTTCCATTACCGCTTTGATGAATTTCCTGCCGGCCAGCTCATATAAGTGTTTCCCCACTTCACTGCTGCCGGTAAACCAGATTAGATCAACTGCCTGACTGGTTAAATATTCTCCCTGGACACTGGCGCCATGGATGGCGGAAAAGACGCCTTTTGGCAAGCCGGCGCTGTCCATAATTTCTCCAAATAATTTGCCGGACAAAGCGCACTGCGACGAGGCTTTATAAACAACTGTATTACCG
Source organism: Candidatus Microgenomates bacterium (assembly GCA_022866885.1). GTDB lineage: Bacteria > Patescibacteriota > Microgenomatia > 2-02-FULL-39-11 > 2-02-FULL-39-11 > JALHWS01. Next base: position 2,817 of record JALHWS010000088.1, read on the forward strand.
ACCAGCAGATTCGGGATTACTCCCCATAAAAATAGATCAAAGGGCAAATTCCATGGTGTAATCACTGCTACCGTCCCGAGAGGCTCGTAAATTTGCTTGAAAATCTCGCTTTTGTCCTCATGGATAATTTCAGGAGCAAGGTAATGCTCGGCATGATCTAAAAACCATTCGAAATATCCCCAGTCCCACGCCACTTCTTCCCGACACTCGGTAATCGGAGCGCCGATTTCCTTGGTGATGATTTCGGCGATGTCTCCGGCTCTTTTTTGGAATGCCTGATAGGCTTTCCGCAGTATTGCTGCTCTTTTAACCACCCCAAGCCTTCGCCAGTCCTCTTTAGCGTCATTGGCATCTTTAACTTTTTGCCTGATATCACTATTTGGAGTCACCTCAACTTCACCGACTATTTCGTAATTTCTGCCCGGATTGGTGGATATAATTTTCTTCATACTACAGTATCCTTTCAATATCCTTTAATAATCTATCAAACTTAATATACCCGCTTTTTTCATTGAAGTGGCCGGCCTGAGGGATGAAAGTAAGTTGAATACCAAGGTTTTTTGCGAGTCCCTTACCGTTGTCAAGACAAGTATAAGGATCATCGTCTGAATGATAGACGGTAAAATGTTGGGAATGAGATTTAATCGTCTTCCAGTCAAAATTGAATCCATGGGCGAATTTATAACTCTGATTATAATAAACATAAGACTTTATTCCGATTGGGGCTGAAACAAAAAACGAAGCATAAATTGGCTCTTTTAATCTCTCCAATACACGAAGTAAGAACAATCCTCCCTTGCTGTGTCCAATCAGAATAGTCTCTTTATTAATATACTGTTTATAACCATCCAATACTTTTAACCAGGCACCAAGCGATTCTCCTTCGGGAGTGGGAAATTGAGGCACAAAGACACGGCAACCTTTTTTCTCCAGTTTTTCTTTTAACCAGGGAAACCAATTTTCCTGCGGGTTGCCGGCCGTACCGTGGAAAATCAAAACATCCCGATTCATGGGCTAATTATATCATCCATGGAGAAAATTGCTGTTTACAAATACTACTAAAATATTTTACTATCATCATAGTCACCAAAATTATGAACAATCTTTTGTTTGCCATCCTTGTCAACGGAGTCATTGTAGCTATCTGGCTTTATATCCTCATCAAAGACAAAGAAAAAGGGCTCAAGGCGCTTACCACCGGCTGGCAAACCATTTTTGGCATGCTGCCGCTGATTCTTATCATCGTCGGCCTGATCGGTCTCTTCTCCGCTTTTTTTAGTCCAGAAAATATCGCCAACTACTTGGGCGACCAGGCGGGATGGAAAGGTTTCTTTTTTGTCTCTGTATTCAGCTCCTTTTTGCAAATTCCGGGCATCATCGCCTTCCCGATTGCCGCCACGCTTTACCACGGCGGAGCGGCTGTCGGTACGGTGGCGGTTTTTGCCTGCGCTTCCACCATGGCTTCCATCTTCACCCTGCCGATTGAGATGAAATATCTGGGCAAAAAACTGCCTTTTATCCGGGTAGGCTTGACCTATCTGATTTCGGTTACTGTCGGTCTTTTGACCGGACTGATCTTTCACCTTGTCAGTTAAAACTATATGAATAAGCAAAAACAAAATCAAGCCAGGTCTTCGTTTCTCTATCTTTTCATTTTCATCGTTATAATGGCGATCGTCTTCTATTTTTTCCCCGATAAGCTGATCTCATCGCTGCAATCTTCCTGGAAATCTTTTGCCCAATTTATCTTAATCTTCCCGGCCATTATTCTTCTCATCGGTATTTTCTCAGTCATGGTGACGCCGGAGATGATCGAGAAAAATTTCGGCCAGGGAACC
>JALHWS010000089.1 GCA_022866885.1 Candidatus Microgenomates bacterium
GGTCCGGTCAAATCATACATGGATAGTTATTTCTCCTGGTTATACGGTAAGGAAATAATGTCGAGAAGACCGGAAAAAATCGTCCTTTTATCGATTATTGATTCACGCGATAAGGAGACAACTGCCAAATGGGAAGAAGAGAAATTAAGGCTATTATCCGAGAATGATATTATTGTCCAGAGCCGGTTCGGGGATATACGCATATTCATACTTGCCCCTAAATCATCATCGATATGAGTCCAAAGAGATTAGTTTCTGATTTGACTTCTTTTTTATCCGGTTTGGTTTTATCGCGCACCGCCCGCAATACCTACTTGGTTTTTCTTGGCAACGGTTTATCAGCCATTTTTGCTTTCATCTTCACGGTGACTCTTGTACGACAGTTGACTTTTGCCGACTTTGGCTATTTTTCCGCCCTTTTTTCCTTTTTACTTCTTATTTCCGATTTGGCGGATATCGGTATCGGCAGTTCCCTTTCAGCTTTCCTGCCGCCACTGGCCACTCAGAAAAACCGTTTGTTCAGTTTCTTAAGAACCGCCTTTTTCCTGCAATTTATAATCGCCATTTTTTCTTCAACGGTAATTTTTCTTTTGTCATCCCAGATCTCTAATGTGCTTTTTCACGATAGGGAATTAGACTTCCTGGTAAAGATAACAACACTTGGAATATTTACCGCCATAATGTCCAATTTCTACCAATATGCCCTTTTGGCCATCCAGAAGTTTTTGCAGGTAGCATTTTTATCCGCTTTCGGCGGTTTATCAAGGCTTATATTATTGGTAATTTTAATAGCGGTTTCTGGTGTAGCATTGACAAATATCGTATGGATGCAGGTTCTGGCTTATATTATTTTGGCCTTAGTTGCCTTTCTGGTTCTGGATTATGATTATCTTAAAGTTAAAAAAACACCCGGAGATTTCAAGAAGTTGATTTCTTTTACCTATTTTTTAGGGATTGCCAGGGGATTAACCGCTTTGGCCAGCCGGCTTGATGTTTTGATGCTGATTGCGATGACGAATGCGACCAATGCCGGGATTTATTCAACCGCCTCGAGAGTAATTTCCATCTATCCGCTTTTAACCGGCAGTTTCTCGGCCGTAATCGCCCCGAAATTGTCGGCAACCACTGATAAACATTTTTTAAAGAAATATATCTCTAAAGTAATTTTAGCCACCATCGGTTTAATCGTAACTGCGGTTGTCATGATTATCGTAGCGTATCCCTTCATTACTATCTTATTCGGAGAAAAAGCCGCACCGGCGGTAGGGGTTTTCAGACTGCTTCTTTTTGCAATGATATTTTTTATCGGTTCGATCCCGTCCGTGTCATTGGCTATTTATTACCTTAGGAAACCGTATATCCTGACGGTTAACAGTGTCATCCAACTGATTATTGTCATTGTCGGCAATTTATATTTTATCCCAAGATTCGGATTATCAGGCCCGGCTTATTCATTGATATTGGCCTACGGGACAACTTTATTTTTTACTTCTTTTTTGAGTTATTACTACCTGCGATTGAAACATGCCGAATAATTTACCCACCGCTCATATGATCGTAAAGAACGAAGATATATTTGTCTGGTATGCCATAATTGCTGTTTTGCCGTATGTTGATAAAATAATTATCTTTGATACCGGATCATCCGATAAGACTGTTGAAATTATCAAGTCAATAAAAAACCCTAAGATTTGCTTTAAACAATTTGAGATTAAAAATGTTGAAGACATTACCATATTGAGACAGAAACAGCTGGAAATGACAGACAGCGGTTGGTTCTGGATGGTAGACGGAGATGAAATATACCCGGACTCTTTATGCAAAGAAATTATAAAATTAATTAGTACAAAAGGAGACAGCCTTGAAGGAATTGTCGTAAAAAGATACGATCTTTTGGGCGATATTTATCATTATCAAAGTGAGAAGGTAGGAACTTATAGTTTATTCGGGAAGAAAGGACATCTTGCGATAAGACTCTTAAATAAAAAGAATCTGCCCGGACTTCACGTAAAAGGAATATATCCATATGAGGGGTATTACGACAGTAAAGAAATTGAAGTGATTTATCACCCTCCGGAAAAATTCCTTATAACCGGTGCTAGGCTTTTTCACGCGATGTATCTTATGCGGTCCACGCGAGGGGTAAGTTTATCGGATACGTACCATCGGAATAAATACAAGATTGAATCGGGTCATAAATTTGATACCGATCAAAATCTTCCTGA
>JALHWS010000090.1 GCA_022866885.1 Candidatus Microgenomates bacterium
AGAGACGATGTGGGTGACAGCTTAAAAACCGCTTTAAACACGGCGAGAAAATTGAAAAACGAAAAACATGCCAAAAAAGTAGTATTTGTCGTTACCCACGCAGTCCATTCAAAAACAGCAAAAAGCGATCTGGAGCAAGTCATTGCCGAAGGATTGGTTGACGCGGTTTACATCTCAGACAGCAGACCATTATCTTGGGAAAAAGAAAATAGAAGTATCCATATTGTGAAAGTTGGAGAAACAATAGGTCGGATTTCAGCCTCGCTTCTTGAAAAAGGAAGAAAAGGAACGGAAAAACTTTATGGTCAGCATCTGTTTCATCCAAAACATCATGAAGCAATGTTGAAAGAAGTGGTTGAAAGAAGAACAAGAGCTGAAGAAAAAAAGAAGCGACAAATACCGCATCATAAAGTCTTATTTTTCGGTTAACATGACATTACCCAAAAGAAATCCATTTTAAACTTAGACAAATTCTTCTATATATTTTTCCAAGTCGGCAGTCAAATCCGCTTCGGCTAAAACGCCTTTTTGAAGCTGGGGAAGATTATCGGTGTAAGTCGGCTTTTCAACCTGATAAACAATCCCTATTGGCAGTTTCTCTTCCGTTTCCAGCGCTTTTTCCATCGCTTTTTGAAAATTTCCCGGGTCATGGTTTTCTCCATCCAGCTTATAGACACGCTGGCGGTACCAATCATAGGTCGTCAACGGATTAAAGGTAACACACGGTTGGAAGATATTGACAAGAGAAAAACCCTCATGTCTGATGGCTGCTTCGATAAGCCCGGTCAGATGACTGACTTCTCCGGCAAATCCCTGAGCAATATAGGTTGCCCCTTGGGTCAAAGCAAGAGCAATCGGATTAAGGGGCACTTCGATGATACCGGCAGGTGTTGATTTGGATTTGAAACCTTTAAGAGCTGTTGGTGCGACTTGGCCGGTTGTCAAACCGTAAACACGGTTGTCATGGACAATGACGGTGATATCATGGTTGCCGCGGGCGGCATGGATCAGATGATTGCCGCCTTCACCGTAACAATCGCCGTCACCGGCAATGACTACAACTGATAATTTATGATTGGCGATTTTTATCCCGACGGCCGTCGGGACCGACCGGCCATGCAGGGAATGAAAATTATTGGCGGTGAAAAAATCATTCATGTTGCCCGAGCAGCCGACTCCGTAGACAACCGCCAGGTTAACGGGTGGAATTTTTTGGTTTTGGCAGGCGTTTTTTAAAGCGCCCCAGATGCCGAAATTGCCGCATCCCGGACACCAGGTCGGAAAATAGCCTGAAAAATTATTGTTCATAAAGTCTCTTTTATTTTTTCCAATATTTCCTCGGGATAAAAGGGTCTTCCCGAATATTTCAATAATCTATCATCAATTCCTATCCCGGTAACCATTTTTAAAAGTTGTCCCAACTGTCCGGTTGAATTATTTTCAACCAATAATGTTTTTCGGCAATCTTTAAGTATTTTCGTAACCGGTTCGGAAGGCATTGGCCAAAGATAGGTAAAATGCAATAAATTAAATTTGTCTTCATTTCCCTGCATTGCCTGTAAAATCGGCCCCTTCATCGATCCCCAGGCAATAATCGTCAACGCTGCCTCTTTCTTCCCGTAAAGAACCGGTAGTTTAGCGTTTTTAGCCAAAAAAGTGGCGGTTTTCCTGTTTCTTTTATCCACTTGTTTAGTCCGCTCATTTTCCTCTTCGGTCGTATGTCCGTCTTCCAGATGCTCGTAGGAATTAACCTGATGAAGAACATTTTTCATCCCCGGCAGGGCTCTCGGTGAAATTCCGTCATCAGTTATTTGATATCGTTTATAGTTGGTAATATTCTGCAAATCCTTATCTGATAATAACTTTCCTCTGTTAATTTTTAATTCTAAATTCTTAATTCTAAATTCCTCAACACTTTGGTGTCCTTCCTGCAGATATTTATCAACCAGGATAAATACCGGCGTTTGGTAAATGTCCGCCAGATTGAACGCCTCCAAAGTCAACCGGTAGGTCTCCTCCATATCTCCCGGAGCCAGGAGGATTTTGGGGAATTCGCCGTGACCCGAGTGGAGGATAAAAAGCAAATCTCCCTGCTCGGTCCACGTCGGCATCCCGGTAGCTGGCCCCGGCCGCTGACCCATAGCTATCACAACCGGCATTTCCGTGATCCCCGCCAAAGAAACCGCCTCCACCATGAGGGCATATCCGCCGCCTGAAGTCCCGGTCATTGACCGTACACCCGCCCATGAAGCGCCTAAAGCCATATTGATGACGGATATTTCATCTTCGGCGTGTTTAACCACCATCTGACTTTTTTCACTTTTTGCCGCCAGGTAATGGAGAATAGTAGAAGAAGGCGTCATCGGATAGGCACAGTAAAACTTGCAACCGGCAGCAATTGCACCCAGTCCGATCATTTCATTGCCGGAGATAAAAAGTCTTTTTTCAATTGATGCTTTTTTGGACAACTTGGTTTTGTATCCTGCCGGGAAATTCTTTTGCACATACTCAAAACCAAACCGCGCGGCTTGGATATTTTTGTCAATAATTTCTTTGTTTTTTCGAGCAAAAGTTTCGGTAATCAACTGGTTCAATATTTCCAAATCTGCTCCCACCAAATGCATCAGCACTCCTAAGGCAATGTTATTGAGCATGACCGGACTTAAGGAATTATCTTTGAGAATTTTTGCAAAAGGCACATGAAGTAAAGTAATATTACCGGCCGGTTTTTCCAATTTTTTGGGATCGACTTTATCCTGATCGATAACCGCCAAACCGCCGTCTTTTAACTCGCTTGAATGCAAACGGTAAGTTCCCTCGTTAAGACAAATTAAGATATCCGTCTTTTTTTCCTGGGAAAAAACTTTTCCGTCCGCGATCCTGACGCTGACTACGTTGTGTCCGCCTCTTATCAGTGAAGGGTATTCGGGATATTCAAAAGCTTCATATCCGCTTCTGGCGGCAATTTTCCCCAAAAAAAGACCGGTCGTCATAATGCCGAAACCGGCCGCTCCGCCAATTTTGATGGTTAAATCAGTCATATTTCTACTGTCATTCCCGCGAAAGCGGGAATCTATATCTATATGGATCCCGGATCAAGTCCGGGATGACAAATATATAAATCTTGTCACGGATAGATTTGTTTACCTGTCTCATCGTTTATGATGATGGCGGCTACCGGACAGGCTTTCGCAGAATCAATAATGGTTTCGGGAGATTCCTGGTCAGCCGTGTCCAGAAAAACCGCTTTTGCTTCACTGTCTAAAACATAAGCTTTGGGAGCCACTGCGATACAGGAAGCCGCCCCTATGCATAAATTTCTGTCTACCGTCACCGTCAGCTTTCCGATTTTCCGCGGTCCTGAAGGATTTTGACTGTTGGTTGCCGTATTCATGTAATTCTCCTTATCTAAATAATAAATTGATAATAATTTTTTATACCTTATTTTCCTTCTCTTTGGCAAGAGCCGCTGTCTTTTGCAAAACTTCCAAAGGAAGGATGGCACACTTCAACCGACTCGGCGAAAGGGAAACCCCAAGCATTTTCAAAATATCTTTAGTTGTTAAATTTTGTATTTTCTCAATAGTTTTTCCTTTGACTTTTTCCGTCAGCATTGAAGCCGAAGCTATGGAAATCGCGCACCCCTGACCGGAGAAACGAATATCATCAATGATAAATTTTGATCCGCCAGCCGGCGGATGAATTCTAAATTGAATTTGCATTTCGATTTCATCACCACAGGCGGAATTATACAGTTTTAAAGAAGCTGAAGGATTTTGGAGTTTGCCGAAATTTCTCGGGTTTTTATAGTGGTCCAGGATATTTTCGCGGTAGAGATTGTCCATTTATTAGACTGTCATCCTGAACCGACACTTTTCCGTGTCATCCTGAACTTGTTTCAGGATCTATCAGGATTTAGCTGCGGCTCAAGATGCTGAAATAAATTCAGCATGACGACTATATTTTAAACGTTTTTATTGCTTTTTTTATTCCTTCTATTAACTGATCAACATCCTCTTCCGTGTTGTAAATGTAAAAACTGGCGCGGCAGGTAGCCGGCAGTTTCAGTTTTTGATGAAGCGGCATGGCGCAGTGGAAACCGCTTCTGATGGCAATCCCTTCCCGGTCTAAAATCTGGGCGACATCATGCGGATGGATATCCCGGATGCTGAAACTGATGACACCGGTCCTTTTTTCGGCAGTTTTTGGCCCGTAAACAGTCACTTCGGGCATAGCCAATAATTTTTTCAAAGCGTATTCTGTAAGCTTTTTTTCGTGAAGAAAAATATTTGACAAACCCAGGTTTTCCAAATAATCAATTGCCGCCCCGAACGCGACCGCATCGGCAATATTGGGCGTACCGGCTTCAAATTTATAAGGTAGTCCATTCCACAAAGAATGATCAAGATAAACTTCTCTGATCATATCTCCCCCACCCAAAAAAGGCGGCATGGCTTCCAGTAATTTCTCTTTGCCGTACAAAAAACCGATACCGGTGGGCCCCAGCATTTTGTGTCCTGAGGCGGCCAAAAAATCACAATTGATTTTTTGTACATCAATCGGCATCCTTGGAAGGCTTTGAGCGGCATCAATCATAAACAGCGCGCCTGCTTTGTGAGCCATTTCACCAATTTTTTCAACTGGATTAACCGTCCCGAGGACATTTGAGATATGGACAACGGAAACCATTTTCGTCCGCTGTGTTAGCAGTTTGCCGTAAACTTTAAGATCCAGCAGGCCTTCATTGGTTACCGGAATAAACTTCAGCTTTATCCCCAATTCTGCAACCAAAAATTGCCACGGCACCAAGTTACTATGATGTTCGCTTTCGGACAATATCACTTCGTCATGCCTTTGTAGAAATTTCCTTCCCCAAGAGTAAACTACTAAATTAATTGCTTCTGTACAGTTGCGAACAAAGATAATTTCTCGCGGTGTGGCAGCGTGGATAAAACCGGCAATTTTTCCGCGGGCTTCTTCATGCATTTTAGTCGCTTCTTCAGCCAAAGTATGGATCCCCCGGTGAATATTGGCGTTGTGTTTGGAGTAGAAATCAACCAGCGCTTTTATGACCTGTTTCGGCTTTTGGGTTGTGGCCGCGTTATCCAGATAGACAAGTCGTAGCCCATGGATTTTCCGCTTCAGAATCGGAAAATCTTTTTGGATTTTTATGGTATCAAACATAATTTATTAACCAACTGAGTCTTTCCCCGTACAACTCTTACTTCGTCTCATGGTCTACGTCCATGCAGCCGAAGAGCGAGTATACGGGGCTACGGCTCAACCAATGGAACCTTGCATCTCCATTTGGATTAATCTGTTTAACTCTACCGCATACTCAAGCGGCAGTTCCTTAACAATAGGTTCTATAAAACCGTTTACGATCAGCGCTTCCGCCTCGTTTCTTTCAATTCCCCGGCTATTTAGATAAAAAAGTTGTTCTTCGCTTATTTTTGAAACCGTCGCTTCGTGTTCCGCAATCACGTCCGAAAGCCTTATATCCATAGTCGGATATGTTTCCGACTTTGACTCTTTCCCAATAATTAAGGTGTTGCATACTGTTTTTGTTCTGCTTCCAACGGCTTCGGGATACACCCTTACTAATCCCCGAAAGACAGTTTTTCCGCCGTCAACACTGATGGACTTCGAAGTGATTTTCGAAGAGGTATTGGCTGCCAGATGGATTGCTTTTCCTCCGGCATCCTGACATTGGCCGCGGCCGGCATAGGCAATTGACAGTATTTCGCCCTTGGCCCTTTTCCCTGTCAGATAAAGGCTGGGATACTTCATCGTCAGTTTGCTACCCAAATTCCCGTCAATCCACTCGCCAATTCCATCTTCTTTCACTTCCATTCTTTTGGTCACCAGATTATAAACATTTTTTGACCAATTTTGAATAGTAGTATAACGGACTCTGGCTCCTTTTTCCACGATTATCTCAACCACAGCCGCATGCAAAGAATCGGTTGAATAGATCGGAGCTGTACAACCTTCCACATAATGGACAAAACTTCCTTCATCGGCAATGATCAAAGTCCTTTCAAACTGACCCAACTTTTGGGCGTTAATTCGGAAATACGCCTGAAGCGGCAGTTCCACCTTTATCCCTTTCGGAACATAGATAAATGATCCGCCGCTCCAAACAGCGCTATTTAAGGCGGCAAATTTATTGTCGGTTGAAGGAACAATTTTCCCGAAATATTTTTTGACGATCGCCGGGTATTCCCGAAGACCCGAGTCCATGTCAAGAAAAATGATGCCCTTTTTCGTTAAAGTTTTCTTTATGCTTTTGTAAACAACCTCCGATTCATACTGGACGGAAACTCCTCCTAAGAATTTTCTCTCCGCCTCAGGGATGCCGATCTTCTCGTATGTCTCTTTTATCTCCTTCGGCAATTCATCCCAACTGGCGGCTTTTTTTTCTATCGGTTTGAGATAATAATAAAGATCATCAAAGTCGATTTCTCCCAAGTTTTGACCCCAATACGGAAGCGGTTTCGAGTGGTAAATTTTTAAAGCGTCAAGGCGGAATTTGGTCATCCAATCCGGTTCCTGTTTTTGCCGGGAAATCTCTTTCACGATTTCGGGAGACAAGCCTTTTTTTGACTTGAAAATATATTTCTCCTGTTTATGAAAACCGTATTGATATTTTATTTTGTCTGCCATCTTTTATATCCTTCCTTCTCAATTTCTTCCACCAACTCATTTCTACCGGTGGCGACGATCCTCCCGTTAACTAAAACGGAAATTCTATCGGGTAGGGCGTACTTTAAGATCCTTTGGTAATGAGTAATAATCAAAATTCCTGTTCCACTTTTTTTCAGAAGATTTATCCCGTCAGCGACGATTCTCAAAGCATCCACATCCAAACCGGTGTCGATTTCGTCAAAAATGGCATACTTCGGTTGCAGGATAAGGGCTTGAAGCATCTCCAGCTTTTTTTTCTCCCCCCCGGAGAAATCCTCATTCAAACTACGTTTCAGAAGTTCCTGCCTGATCCCTAATTTTTCAGCAGTTGCGACTAGTCTTTCGTTAAAATCCCAAACAGATAAGGCAGGATTGTGTGAACTTTTCAGTTGATTTACCTTTGAGGCAATTCGCAGTAAATTGGCGACACTCACTCCGGGGATAGCCACCGGATTTTGGAAAGCCAAAAACAATCCTTCTCTCGCCCTCCCGTCCGTTGCTAAAGTTGTAATATTTTTATCGTCAATTTGAATTTTGAATTTTAAGTTTGATTTGTCATTTGAATTTTGAATTTTGAAATTCTGATTCCCCATTATCGCCTGTGCCAATGTCGACTTCCCGCTCCCGTTAGGCCCCATAAGGACGTGTATTTGACCGGCATTAATTTCTAAATTGATATTTTTGAGAAGAGTTTTTCCGGCAATTTCAACCGACAGATTTTGGATAAGTAAGCTCATATTCTGGAATAATCGGCAAGGGTAATATTTTTAAGGAAAGAAAAAAGTTTTTTATTGACTACCGACCAAAAAGCAAAAACTTGGCATTTATCTTTCTTCAAACGGCAATCTCCACTGTAACATGAAGGCAAGATCAATTCGCTGCCAACTGATTGCAAAATGTCGGTAACGGTAATTTTTTCCGGTTCTCTGGACAGCCGGTAACCGCCGCTCATGCCTTCTTTACTTTCGATCAAACCTTTGGCTTTCAAACGGTTGGCGATATGTTTGAGGAAAAGCGGCGAAAGCTTCGTGGAAGTTGCCACTTCAGACAAAGGGATATAATCCTTCGAATATTGTTTGGCCAAGACATTCATCAGGATCAGACTGAAATCTTCTCTCCTCGATATTTTCATTTTAGATACTGTTCCCGATGCAATCGGGATTACAGTTTCTTAAACCCGCCTAAGCTCGCTCTTCGAGCCGCGCTACGAATAGTAGGTAAGGCGAGAAGTAAGAGCAGGCGGGTCAAGATTAACTAGTATTAAATAAGTAACAGTTGAAGTTTACCAAAAAATCCTTTTCTGTCAAGATAGGGTAATATCAATTTCATGGTTGAATATGGATGACTCGATAAAATATAATGAAAGTCTGTGGTAGATATTTTAAATAATCTGGTCAATATTTTTCTGCATCTTGATAAAAACCTGATTGCTGTCACCGAGGCATACGGAGTCTACACTTATCTTTTCCTTTTCCTGATCATTTTTTTGGAAACCGGAGTGGTCGTTACTCCTTTCCTTCCCGGTGACTCACTGATCTTTATGGCCGGTTCACTGGCCGCAAGCGATGCTCTCCATATCGGCTGGCTTTTCGGCTGTTTGGCGATTGCCGCCATCATCGGCGACACGACCAATTACTGGATCGGGCATTTCGTGGGACCGAAGGTTTTTAAGGAAAAATCCCGCTTCTTTAAAAAAGAACATCTTGAGAAAACCCACCTCTTTTACCAGAAACACGGCGGAAAAGCCATCATCCTGGCCAGATTTGTACCCATTGTGCGCACTTTCGCCCCGTTTGTAGCCGGTATCGGCCGGATGAACTACTGGCATTTCATCGCTTACAACATCATCGGCGGACTGCTTTGGGTTTTGCTTTTTGTTTTTGGCGGTTATTTCTTCGGCAACCTGCCGTTTGTTAAAAAGAACTTTAACTTGGTGGTTGCGATGATTATCTTCATTTCCCTTCTCCCGGCGATGATCGAATATCTGAAAAGCCGCAAGGAAACCTCAAGTAAATAATCTAAGAGCCTGTTTGGAAACTTTTGGTTATTTGTCATCGCGAGCGAGGAACGAGCGTGGCGATCCCGTAGGATACCAGTTTGCCCAACGGGATTGCTTCGGCTTTTAGCCTCGCAATGACGTTGACTAACGACTTTTCAAACAGGCTCTAAAAGAATAATTAAGGAAAAATTCGTCTCCGAGGATTTACCGGAAAGTCAAAAAGGTAATGAAAGGGAGACGGATTGACGGTTTTTTTTGGGTTCTCCAAACTTCACCGGAATATTCTTCACTCCCCGGCTAGTCAGAAACTGCAATTTTTTCTGCTCCTTGCCATACTCAAATAATTTCTTCGTCAATTCCACGTCATGCAAACAATATTCTTTAAGTTTATCGAATTCTTTCTTTTGATAATATTCTATGGCCAAAAACCCGTGCCCGCTTTTTTTCTCACCCAAAGTCGCCCGTGCCAAATCATCCAAAGCCACCCGGAAACCCAGGCTTTTCTCAACCTCTTCTAAAAGGTCCAGCGAAGAAAACTGGAAAATATTGCCGAGGTAATAAGGGGAAAGAACCGGCAGGTCAAACTTGTTGCTGTTGAAGCCGATGAGAAACGAAGCATGTTCCATCTTGGTGAAAAGCTGCGGCAGTTCATTTTCCAGGTATGCTTGGTATTTATCGGTCGCGTAGTCATAAATACCGACAACTGATACCTTCAGTTTTTTATGGTCATAACCGACTTCCTGAAGAGTATATTGGGTTTCGATGTCGAAAACAATCGGGGCGGACATTTATACTTTTCTCCTGTGATAAAATTCCAAAGTGGCGGTAAGGAAAACGCCGAAGAAAACCAGCATTGACCCGAGGAAAAAAGACAGAGTCAGTTTTTCTCCGAGAAGAAAAATGGCTAAAATCGCCGTGACCACCGGCTGGACATAAGAAGTCAGGTTGACCGTCAACGTCGAAAGATATTTAATGGCATACTGCATCAGAAGATAAGCGAGAAAGGTCCCGCAAAAACCCAAGTATATCCCGGCCAGAATAATATTAGGGCTTAAAGTAATCGATACGGGCGCAAGACCGTTTTGGATAAAGAAAAGAATTCCTGAAATAATTAAAGAGACCAGAACCGAAGTGCTGCCTATCTCAACCGGCGAATAATCTTTTGAAAAATCTTTTGAAAAAATGATGTAATGCAACCAACCGAACATTGCCACTATCATCGCCAGATTTCCTATCAGTCCGCCTGAAATCGTCTCTCCCTTTTCCACCGCCGACTGATAAATGATAAAAATTATCCCCAACAGTCCGATAAAAACGCCGGCGACCGTCTGGCGGGAATATTTTTTTTTGTAAAAAACGGAAGTGATAATGATTGTCAATATCGGTTGGGCGGCATAAATAAGCTGTGATGCCGAAGCGGTCGTATACTTGATCCCCCACATGAAAAAAACGACATTAATTGTTGACAGCAAAGAAACCGCAATCAGTTGATTAAATCTCGGTTTTCGCCAGACTTTTCTGACGATAAAAAAAGGCAGGAAACAAATCGAGGCAACAACCATCCGTAAAAACAAAAGAAACATTTGCGGTGTCTCAGCTGTCTCAAATCTGGCGATAATTACCAAAAACGAAAACAGAAAAATCGTCCCTCCCAACCCTAAAAGGGCTTTATATTTTTCTTTCATAAAGATTTTTCCAAATCAAATTTTTCCAGCGACAGCTTAAACCAGGGAGTAAAAGCATTCGGGTGTTTGCGCAATTCCTCCGTAATTTGATTACAATCCATTTTTTTTATTTCGCTGATTTCAACCGTGTTGGGTTCTACTACTTTTTTAGTCTTCCCTATCAAAACATGACAGTACTCATTTTCCGCACTGTCACCGTGAGGGGCAAAATAATAAAATGCGCCCAGATCCCTAAAATCCACTTCCACTCCCAATTCCTCTTTACCTCTTCTTTTGGCCGCCTCTATCACCGTCTCTCCCGGCAAAACATGACTAATGACGGAAGCATCCCAAAAGTCGTTCCAAAGCGATTTCCGTTTGCTTCTTTTGGTCAGAATGATTTTGCCGTCGGCGTCTTGGATAAAGGCCATAAAAGCCAGATGAGCCTTTCCTTGCCCTATATGACAATCTTCTCTTGAAGCCTCTCCGATTAGTCTACCCGCTTTATCCACTAAGATTAAAACCTGATCTTTCTTTTCACCTGAAAGATTATGTAGGTTGTTGAATTTTTTTGAATTTTGGATTTGATTTGATTTTTGAATTTTGATTTTTGAATTTTGATTTTTTTTTAATATATATTTCTCTATCACCCAAGCCACTCCGTCTTCTTCGTAAGTCGGTGCAATAATGTCAGCCATTTCCTTGATATCCGCTGTCGCATTACCCATCGCCACTTTGAGTCCGCAAGCCAAAAAAAGCGGCAGGTCATTGGAACTGTCGCCGACGGCAATTATTTCTTTGGTGTCAATTTTCAAATGCTCTGCCAGCTTCAAAACAGCTACCTGTTTGGTGGCTTGTATATTTGTAACGTGGATGGATAAACGCAAAGGTTGGGCCTTTGAAATACTTTTGGTGACATGGACAAACGGATTTTTCTTTATATGCTGGTAAATCTTTTCCGCTTTCTTTTGCGTTACATCCATGACGACGATTTTACTGATCTTCCATTTGATAACCTTGGAAAGGTCATTCAATCTCACTTCATCATCAACCACAAACACTCGCAACGACTTATCTTCCTGAAGATAATTAATCGTTTTTTGCGCTTCCTTTTTGGGCAATAACGATTCCCACAGGTATTTTTTCTCTTTACAGTCGAAGATCAAAGCCCCGTTATCAAGGATTATCGGCGACTGCAGATCCAATTCCTCTACTAATTCCTTGACTCCCATCAAAGACCGGGCAGTTGCCAAACCAAAAACCACCCCTTTCTTTTGACATTCTTTGACAGCCTTTTTCAACCTCAAAGAGGGCGGAGGCGGCGGAAAAAGCCCGGGAGAAATCAGCGTCCCATCCACATCGGCAAGTACGGCTTTGTATGACATGAATAACGTATTTTATCACTAATTAATCTAATTTTGTTATAATAAAAGTGGAATAGCGCACTTCAGTGCGCGTGCAGACTAAAGTCTACTATTACAAGTATGCTTAATCAATTTTCCCAAAAAGTCTACCAAATCGCCAAGAAAATTCCTTCGGGAAAAGTAGCCACTTACGGACAGCTTGCCAACCTGGCAGGCAAACCAAAAGCTGCTAGAGCAGTCGGGTTTTTCATGAAAAACAATCCGGACATCAAAAATATCCCCTGTTACAAAGTAGTCGCCTCCGACGGCCGTCTTTGCGGCTATTCTGCCTCAGGCGGGTTAAAAAAGAAAAAACAGAAACTCGTTTCTGATGGTGTCGTATTCAAAGGTAACCGCGTCGATCTCTCCCACTCCCGATGGGATCCCGCTTCTTAAGCATTTTATCAGAATCGACTGTTATATTA
>JALHWS010000091.1 GCA_022866885.1 Candidatus Microgenomates bacterium
TGCCGGCCAAAGTCCCAAAAAAATTGAATACCCCTATCAACCACTGGCCGACATTCAGGTTTGTATTGGCTAAATTGATGATATTGCCAAGCGCCGTCGCGTTTCCGGTTTTGACTGTCCCGGAGCCGGTATTGTAGGAAGCGCTGTTTTCGCCGGTAATGGCTGCAATATCTATATCATTGGTAATCGTCGCGTCATTTCCGTTGGCTTCTTTGACGGTAAAGCCACTGGTAGCATCGGTATAATTATTGGAAAGAGGTCCTGTAACGGCGTTTTTGGAAACCGTCCCTGATGCGCTGTTGAATGAGTTTGAAGCGCTGTTATCAGCAAATTTAAAGACAATATCACTAAATTGCGTCCCGTAAACATTATAAACCTGGAAGCTGCCTAAACCTGAAATATTGCTGTTTAATTTATTCAAAAGATTGACCGTTGTTTGCGAATCGCCGGTGAAAACCTGGCCGTCCAAAGTATTCAGATTGGCATAGTTGAAGCCGGTTGAGGAAGCGGCACTGATTTTGTTCTCAAGATCGGCCAAATTTTTATTGAGAACTTCCTGCCAATTCTCGTTTTTCTCCGTTGCCACGTTGGTAGAAAGCGGGCCGGTGGCGATATTGGCCGGATCATCTTGGTTACCGGATTGACTGCCGTCACTTTGATTAAGAGCATATTCTTCTCCAACTGTTGGCGTCGGTGAAGCTTCGGTTGAAAAAGTAATCTCTCCGGTTGGGGTAACAGATGACTGTGATTCCAGTGGTGCAGCCGGCGGATCAGTAGGTGTTGCGGGTGCGTCAGTCGGTTGACTGGCTCCGCTTGTCGGACTGGCAGATGAAGGAGTTGTCGGAGCGGCCGGAGCTGTAGGAGCAGCCGGCGGATCGGAAGGAGAAGCCGGTATAGTCGGGACTGCCGGAACTGTAGGAATTGCCGGCGGACTTCCCTGTGCATAAACTGCCGGTAAAAAGACAGCACTTCTCCCTAAAAGAAGAGAAGCTATCAAAAAGATTGCCAGTAATTTTTTGATTTTAATAACTAATTTATTCATTCTATTACTTTTGTCATCCCGAACTTGTTTCGGGATCTTTTTATTAATTGAGATGCTGAAACTAGTTCAGCATGACATTTCATTTTAAATATCTCTTCCCGGTGGGGATCTCTTATCCTAGGATAGATCCCCACCCGGGAAAGAAATAATTAATGGACTACCGTAAAAGAATCGTTTACGTACACACAAATTCTTTTAACCAAATCTGCCATTCCAGCCAGTACACTGCCGCCGCCGGTATTAGTGTCTGCATTGTTCCATCCAGCATCAGCCGAATCAGTATCAAAATTAGAAACGTCAGCATCTTTATTCTCGTTCTCTACTTCCACTCCTTGTGTATTAGTTAACGTCTCCTGATTGAATGACATTGGTCCGGTATCTACGTTACCGCTGACATTGGCAAATCCTCCCATTGCGGAAGTGACACTGGTCGTATTGATGTTACCTTTTGTCTCAAGACCAAGATCACCGACTGCATTGCCGGATCTTATTTCGCCACCAAGAGTATTCGTGGAAGCGGAATTATGACCGGTATTTGCAATTGCATTGACCGTGTTTTTCACATCCATGTCGTTCTCATTTTCTACTTCTATGTCAGAAGTATTTTTTACCGTCACGAAATTTTGGGAAATCGGTCCGGTTGTCTGGTTGGTAGCTTGGTTGCCGCCAACTCCTCCTGCACCACCAACTATTGCGGTGGCGCTGTCGTTGACACGATTAACTACTCCAACATTCATGTCAGCGTTCCCTGCATAGACGTATCCCGGACCGGTATTGGTATCTGCACGATTCCATCCGGAATCGACTGATGCCACTACTTTATTATCAACATGTGCATCATTCTCATTCTCAACCTCTACGTTGTTTGAATTTGTGATGCCTATCTGGTTGACAGAATTCGGTCCGGTAATCCCGTTACTACCAACGTTGCCTGATGCTGCCGGTCCTCCGGAAACGGAAGTTGTATTCACGTTAGCCGTATTGGACAAGCTGGCATTGACTGACGCATTGCCGGAAACCACAGCTCCTCCAAGAGTGTTCATGGAAGCGCTGTTATGACCGGTGTTGGCGGAAACTTTGACGTCATTTTTTATATCCGCGTCATTTTCGTTTTCCACTTTGACGGTGTTGGTATTGGTAACAGTGCAATAATTTTGTGATATAGGTCCTGTCGTGTCGTTTACGCAATTATTGCCTGTGGCAATAGCCGGTAAAACAGACGCGGCTAAAATAGCCACTGAACCTGCTATAGAAATAAATTTTTTCATTTTTCTTTTCACCTCCCTTCTTTAACTAAAGTACAAGACTACTGCCCTCTGTCGAGGATTAAATAAGTCTTGTTTGCAAAATTATTCATAAAATTCGTTATTCAAAAATCCAATAAAAAAGAGGTAAGTCCCCCAAGTCAGACTTGGGATCCTTACCTCCGTGTGCGGTCAGTAAGACAATAATTAAAATTAAAGATCGAGAATGCTGTGACTCGTCTTTTTGATATTCCGCTCGGTTATCTGCGTCACTTTGTGATCCTGGACTATCATTTCCACCGAACCCCAACCGCGGACATTTTTCAGAGCGGTTTTAACTTCTTCAATCAGGTCTTTAGTGATTTTTTTGGTTGAGTAGTCAACCATTGGATTATTGGGACAGATTTTTCGGGCAGCGGACTTTCGGGGGCAGAGATAAATTTAAAACAATATAATTAAATATCGTAACCTTTGTCAAGAGGGAAAATTGACCTGAATGGTTTCTTTCTTTCCCTCCAACTCTCCAACAATCAGTTTATAATCCTTGGCGTCATCCGGGATGACGAAACCGATCCTATCGGTTTTGGTTGATATGGCGGCCACATTCACTAGATTGTTATGAAGGTCTGGCGCGTACTTGTTATCCTCGTCTCCGTTATAAGACAACCTGACTAAGTCACCCGGTAAAATATTGTAGGCAACGGTGGCATCATTCTTCAGCTCCAGGTTAACGATTAAAAATAATTTATTATTTTTGGCAGTATAGACCTGGTCTTTCACCAAAACCTGGCTGGTCTTTTCCGCACTGGCAATTTTCAGTTTTATCTTATTGTTGAAGGCTGCTTTGCCCTGATTGTTCAAAGCGGCAAAATCAAAACTTTTGTCTACTTCGGAAACGATCGATTTGCTTTTAATGACATTTGTGGTTGCTCTTCTGTTTTGATTATATCCAACAGCTGCGATTATCAATATGATAACCAATAGACCGATGGCCAGTTTTTTTCTGGTCTTCAAAAATTCTTTCACCTTATTTTTCCAGTTGCTGATTTTCGGAAGCAGTATTTCCGGGTCGAGATTGTTTTTGGTTTTAGCCATAATGAGATAAAAAAACCCAAAGTAGAAAGCTTTGGGCAGCTACAAAAAGATAGTATAATGTGAAACTTAGCCTGTCAAGACGAAGTAAAGATAACAAAATATATCAAAAGAGGACGAATTCTACTTTAAACAGAGTCCAACCAGTGAAGAAATATCCCTGCCGGGGGATAGCTGATTGTCAGCTATCCCCCAAGCAGAACTTGATTACATTCTGATTCTCGTATAATTATGGTTGACGTTATTGGATATAACAGTATAAGATTGAGAACCACCAGACACTACTGCTCCTCCCATAGTATTTCCATTGGCTGAATTACCACCCGAATTGGAAACACTGACTACGTCATTGGTAACAAAAGCAAAGTTTGTATTTGTAACGCTAAACAACTTCAGATTTAATGTTGCGTTGACATTGATACTATCTGGACCTGTCATTATATTTGATGCTGCGAAAGTCGGGACGACGGCTGCTAAAAGCATGCCGACACCAACTGCTGCTCCTAAAATTTTTTTCATATTATCTTTTCACCTCCTTTCAAAATAGAATTTGTCCTCTTACTGCACAAAAAAACACTCGAACCCTCTTCGTCAGTAGACGAAAGGGTCGAGTGCATCCTTTGGACAGAGGGCAGACAATAATTCATATGGCAGTATTCGTTACTATTTTTCCGGTCAGAAAAATCCACCGGGCAGGTGTTCTTATATGGTTAAAAATAAAAGCAATCCTTCGACTATCTTAGGATTGCTTCCGTTTGCGGTCAGCAAACTCTATATCCATAGTAGAACACTTTTTTTGATGCTGTCAATAGGCAATTTTGAGGTAATTTCATATCTGGAACTTATACTGAAAGAGTATCAGTTTAACTAACAAAAATAATTTTGTCAATAGGGATTTTTTTACCCGTAAACCGGTTCTGCCAAACCGTCTTTCTTGCCGTTAACCGCAATTCCCAATAACCAACCTACAGTATTGGCTACTGCTACCCCCACCCGCAGTCCGGTATAAGAACCGGGACCGGTATGGACGCGGATACCGGTCAGGTCTTTTGGTGTTAGATGATTAAGTTTAAGGATTTCCTCAATTATCGGCAACAAAACTTGTGAAGTCCAACTTTCTGTCTTTTGGATTAGTTCCTTGCGTTTTCCATTCATCTCCAAACCCACAACCACCTTCTTATTGTCCGATGTGTCTATAAGTAATTTACATTCTTTATTCTTAATTCTTAATTCTTGATTCATAATTCAATTTTGATTGCGCCCTGGCGGATAATCTTCCAAGGTGTGACCGAACAATCGATAACTGTCGACGTTTGTCCTATCCGGCATTCTCCCGGGATAACGTAATCAACCAACTTTATCAATTCCGGATCAAGATCTTCGTATTTATATGGCGTCTTCTGCCCATGGAAGTTAGCCGACGGCCCGAGAACCGGTACACCTGCCGACTTTATCAACTCCAAAGGAATAATATGGTCAGGTATCCGTATTCCCAAGGTCTTTCCGTTTCCCCGAACCAAAGACGGCACTTTCTCTGTTTTACAGTCGTAAATAACCGTCAAGGCTCCCGGCCAGTACTTTTGGGCCAGTTTACGGATTTCATCCGGAAGAGGGGACTGCCAATAATTTTGGGCCATCGAAAGCGAATCGACTAAAACCGGTGTCGCCTGGCTTTCAGGTCTTTTTCTGGTTTTAAATAATCTTTTCACAGATTCAGGCCTGTCAATCCGGCAGCCGATCCCGTAAGCCGTATCTGTGGGAAAAATGACGATCCCGCCTTCTTTGATGATTTTTATTGCTTGAGTTAAATCAATCATAATCATTCTACCTTGTCATCCTGAACTTGTTTCAGGATCTATCCTGCATAGGAGGATTTCGCTGAAGTTCAAGATGCTGAAATAAATTCAGCATGACAATTTTATAAATACTATATCTTCTGAATAGTAATCTTACGTTGATTATCATCAATGATCAAAAACTTTATATCAATTCTTTTTTTAGGCAGCACTTTGCCCATTTTTTCGGCCCATTCAACAAGGACAACGGAATCAGGTTTATTAATAAACTCCGCCAGCCCGGTCGACTCAATTTCACCATTATTTGCCATCCGGTACAAGTCGGCATGGTAGATGTTTTTTATTCTGGAATCAATAACCGGATAATGTCGCACAATAATAAAAGTAGGGGAGAGGATTCTCTTTTTTGGGAGAAAATAGTTTATCAATCGGCCGGTGAAGACTGTTTTCCCCGCCCCTAATTCTCCGTACAAACAGATGGTTTCACCTCCAACGAGCTTCAATCCGAAGGTCTCCCCCAGTTTTTTGGTTTCATCAGCAGTTTTGGTCGTGTATTCCATTTTAGTTCTTTATTATAATGTATACTATCTATTTATGCATACCAGAGAAGCAATTATCGATGACTTACCGCAATTGGTTGCCCTTGGCCGACAGCTTTTGGAAATGCATCTGTCTTACGACCCTGAATACTACCTGCTTGAGGATAACTTCGACGAACTCTTCGGCAATTGGATCAAAGGGGAATTCGACAAACCCAATTCACTTCTGATGGTCGCCGAAGAAACAGAACCGGAAAAGAAAATCATCGGTTTCATCTCCGGTTTCATCAAATATCTATATCCGTGGTTTCGGACAAAAAATGTCGGCCATATCGGCTACCTGATCGTGGATCCAACTTTTCGGCAAAAAGGAGTCGGCAAAACCCTGTCCCAAGCGGCTGACAACTGGTTTAAGGCAAAAAACGTCTCTTACATCGAAGTCTACACTGACGAGAAAAACCAAATCGGGCAAATCGTCTGGGATAACTACGGATTTCTGCCTTTTAAGAAATTCTTAAGGAAAAAGATCTGATTTCCCCGAATTTTTATTAATTTTCTTGATGCTTAAAAATATCCCTCCGCCAATAAAAATCAGTCCGCTTAAAACTAATCTGATTATGGGTAGCTGTGAAGTTGTATTATGATAACTTGCGGCTAATGTTTTTTCCGACTGGCCAGTCGCTTCTGAAATTGCCTCGCCTAAAACATCTTCCGTTCCATCCTTGGCAATTGTCGTTTTCTGCTCTTCCTTTATTTTTGTATCTGTAGATACTAATTGAGCGGTTGTTTTTATTGAAGTTGTAACAACGATTGTAGCTGTTACGGTTTTACTTTGTACTGGCTTATCCGTCGGTAACGGTTTCGGCGTATGAGTCGGTTTCACCGTAGGCTTAACTGCTAGTGTTAAGGTTATCGTTGGTTCACTAGTTGGCGACGGATCATTGCTAAAAAACATCACTAATAATTCATTTGAAGGAGAAGGTGAATAA
>JALHWS010000092.1 GCA_022866885.1 Candidatus Microgenomates bacterium
ATGTTTTTGAGGATTTTATTGGTGATAGAAAACTTTGGACTATACATAACAAATATAGTAATTATCTCACATTTCCCGCATCATGCAATTGTATGCTATTATTGGAAAATGACCATTGTCTATTTTGCCGCAATAATCGCGGGAATCCTTTATGGTATCGCTGAATCGATCACTAAAAACATCACGGAAAAGAAATACTCCGCCTTTTCTTACGCTTTTCTTCAATGGAGTTTGAATGCGGTTTTCTACCTAGTTCCCTTTATTCTTTTCTGGTCTTTCCCTACCACTTTTGCCGCATATATCTATTTTTTTGGTGTTTTATTGACGCAAATAATCGGTAATATCATCCTTATTAAGGCTTACAAAACTGAAGACATCTCTATTATCACTATTTTGTCCAGATCAAGCCTGGTCATCGCCTTTTTCTGCGGAGTTTTTCTTTTACAGGAGAAAATCAATCTGTTTAAATCTGTGGGGATTATCTCTATCATCATTGGCATTATTGTAATATTTCATGAAAGAAAGAGGCTTCATCTGTCTCCCGGATATCTTTTTGCCATTCTCTCCGGAGTATTTTACGGCTTAGTGGCCTATTTTGAAAAAATGACCCTTGGTTACTTTGACATCGTTTCTTTTATATTTTTATTCAACCTGTCCGCAGCAATTATTCTTTGGTTTATTCCGGGTACGCGGAGAGACATAAAACCAATTTTTGTTAAATATAAAAAGCAGTTCCTGCTTACAAGAATCTGCATCGTTACAGGCGTCTTTCTTCTTTTGTGGAGTTTGAGAAGCGGTAACCTGTCTATCGTCAATACAAATGCAGAAACATCATTTCTTCTTTCAACCGCTTTTATCGGGATTATTTTCCTAAATGAAAAGAAGAATATCCTCAAAAAACTCGCCGGCTCACTCCTTTGCGTCCTCGGTATCATCCTCCTGAATTTCTTTTAGAGGTTTTTTAAAGAAGAAGCTTTTTCATCGTCTGGGGAATCTGATCGGCCAGGTCTGAGGCGTTGAACCAGTAGCCTTTTTTCTCAAACAATTCTTCTCCGGCCTTTTTATTAAGATAAGAAGCAGTGACTGCAGCAATAAAGGCATCATTCTTACAGTAAAGACCTGCGACCAACCCGGCCAGGACGTCCCCCGTCCCTCCTTTGGTCATCCCGGCATTCCCGCCGGAAACAACTTCCAGTCTATCCTTATCTGCAATTATGTCTTTCTCCCCTTTTAGTAACACCGCACAATTATATTTTTGAGCAAATAACTTCACTTGTTCTTCAATATCTAAACTTGGTCCGCCAGCTGGCGGATTAGATTTTGAATTTTGAGCTTGATTTGTCATTTGAATTTTGTTATTTGAAATTTTAGAGGTTAATCTTTCGAATTCTTGATGATGTGGGGTTAGAATTGCATTATTAGGAATCCAATCGGGATTAAGCATCTGCAACGCTCCCGCATCTATCACCCACTTTTTCTTAGGGTATTTCTGTAATAGATACTTTGTAAGGTAATATGTCTGTTCCCCCTCATCTCTTAGCTGTTCAATCTCTTTTAAGTTTTGATTTTTTATTTGTGTTTTTGATATTTGATTTTTGATATTTGATATTTCAGTCCGCACCATCCCCGGCCCAATTAAAATACAGTCATCCTCTTCAATATACTCCTCTATCTCCGAACGCGGTACGATGATCCCGTCTCTGAATTCTTCTTTCAGTTTTTGGACGATTTTATTGTTTTCGGTGACGGAGGAATAATGTACCAGGTCGACTATCCGGCTGGCGACTTCCAAAGCCCATATAGAAGCGCTATGGAAAAGGTGCGACCCGCCGATGATCAGGAGTCTCCCATTTTGCCCTTTATGGGATTCTTTTTGGGGCAAATATATTGATTTTAATAAATCAGCTACCATATAGCTATTATAACTCAATTATTTTAAATTCCTTAAGTGACTTATCAATAAAATGTTCATCCGTGGTTGTCATAATTGTTTGCTGGTTGCCAATGATCTCAAAAATAATCTTCCGGTGCTCATGATCAAGCTCGGACAGAATATCATCAAGAAGAAGTACCGGCTTCTCTAAGGTTACCTGTTGGATATAGGATAGCTCTCCCAGTTTCAACCAGAGAATGGCCAACCGCTGCTCCCCCCGACTACCGAAATGGGATAAATTCCTTATGTTATCGTTTTGGATTTGGGATTTTGAGCTTGATTTGTCATTTGAATTTTGAATTTGAAACTGAAAGTCGTCCCTATGCGGTCCTACCAAAGTCACCCCCGCCGCCACCTCCTCTTCCTTATACTGATCCAGCCTTACTCTTGAAATAATGCTTTTATCATATACTAATTGGTATTTTGAATTTTGGATTTGATTTGAATTTTGAATTTTGTCATTTGAATTTTGAGTATTATTGACGAAGTCAATATACTCTTCTCTCTTTTTGGTGATATATTCTCCGTTTTTAATCAGCAATTGGTCCCAAAAAATCAGCTGGTGCCTGTGTGCTCCTTCATCCCGGATGGCTTCAAGAAGTCTGTTGCGCTGTCTTAAACCTTTCTCATAAGACAGCAGACAGCGACGGTATTCCCGGTCTGTTTGCAACAGAACAAAATCAAGGTATTTCCGTCTTCGTGAAGGCGAATCGGTCACCAACTCAAGGTCTTCCGGCCAGAACAAAACTACTTTCAGAATTCCGGCAAAATCCAGCATTCTTTTAGCCACCCCGTTAACACTGAATTTCTTGAAAGGAGTTTTAATACCGCTAACTTCACCGGCAGTAATCAATATGTCTAATTTTATCCTTTCATTGTTCAATTGTTTAATTTCGCCACCCACCCTCCCCATCTCTCTCCCGAAAGCGATC
>JALHWS010000093.1 GCA_022866885.1 Candidatus Microgenomates bacterium
AACAGGCTTCTATCAAAGTGACAATACCGGCAATGACAAAACACCAACTGGCAAAGCGGTGGGTTCTGTTCCAGTTATCTTCACTGGCTAATGTCCAGGGCACTTTTATACCGAGAAAATAATTCTGTCTGATTTTGGACAGGTAATTACCGAAAAGGATAAATAATGACCCTATGCCGATGAACATAAACGGCATCATTGGAACCTCAGGATTTAAGGAGAGATAAAAAATAATAAACTGGAGATAGGCAAAAAAACCTATCATTACGGTTTGGATAATTTCCCATTCCTTCTTAAACAGGCGGTATTTTCCCTTTTTCGGGTCAAATGAAGGAACGATTTGGAAAGCGGCAAACATAACGGCGGTCAAAACAGGCAATATCCAAACGGCAATATTTTTCGGCATATAATTATCCACTTCGCCCATGATGTTCCAATGCATGGGAATTACCTTCGGCAGTTGAGGTAATAAAACAATACCGGCAAGAAACATGAGTGAAATAATGAGGATATTTATTTTTTTCATATGCTTTTACCTCCCGAAAATATTTATAAAAGTCTTCAGGACTTCCTCAAAAACCGAAGTGTTAAGGGAATAGTGGATAAATTGACCCTCCCTCTGGGCAATTACCAAATTGGCCCGTTTCAGGATATCCAGGTGGTGTGACAGAGTTGCGCCGGAAAAACGAAAATATTTTCGGATTTCGTTAACCGTCATATCCCTTTTTTTCAATATTTCCAATATTTTCCTGCGGTTTTGGTCTGCTAATGCTTTAAAAAGTGTATCCATAAATAATTAGATATTTAGACAATTATCTAAATAATAGAGGATACCATCCCATTTGTCAAGACAAGGTTTAAGTGGAATTTAGTCTCCGTTGTTAGTTCCTGCAGGAAGCATTTCAAGACCTTTGATGTCAGACAGAGCTTTCCCCATGATGCTTTGAAGATCACCGTGCATTCCCATAGTATTGTCGATTACCCGCCGGATATTGGTTTCCTGTTTTGCCCATTTGGAGGAAAACCAGCGTTTTTCTTTTTCCAGATCTTCCTGCATGGCCGAAAAAGCCTCAATAATTGCCTCGACCCGTTGCCGGAAACCGGTACCGGAAAGATAATTGTACAAAACAGCCATTTTTTCCTGCCGGCCGACATTGGTCAATTTGACGGCCGCTACTTCGATAAGACTCATCCGCAGAGCGCTGGCTAAACCGACAATCGATTTAAAATCACCGATCCAAACTCCCTTTTGCAGACCGAAATTATTCACCCCTTCCGGCAAGACTTGAGAAATGATAACCGCAATTTCCGCCTTCAATTGTCTTTGGTCTTCCTTCAGTTTGACAACCCAATCACCGGCCCAGAATCTAGTCCTTTTGGATTCCCAAACAATCGTGCCGCAGACGCGGCCGGCACTGTTTTTCACTGTCTGTAAAACATCCGCTCCCCTGGTGCCTTTGGCAACCGGCTTAATCTCGTCGTATGGAAACTCCCGCCGCAGCGTATTTTCCAGCTCCAGTTCCAAGACCTCACCCTGAAGTTGCTGTGATCCCTGCTCCAGTTTCCTTTTGTATTCCTTAACCATTTCCAGGGCGTCGCTAAGCTTCTTGTCTTTCTCCAGAATTTTTAACTTGTACTCTTCTTCCGCCCGCTTCTTTTCTTCAAGCCGGATTTTCTCCTGTTCTTCAGCTAATTTTTTCTCCAGTTCCAGTCTCCCCTTCTCGTTTTCATTTTTTAGCTGTCTGATCAATTTATTTACTTCCAGCAACTGTTCCTGCAAAGTTTTATTTTGTTTTCTCAATTCTTCTGTTTCGTTACTTTTGTCTTTGAGCAGTAACTCCATTTCCGATTTTAGTTTAGCCCCCAATTCGCTGCGCAACGCTTCTTCCAGCTTGGCTTTTTCCTCGGCCAGTCTTTTCCGGTAAAAAATCTGGTATTTCTCCTGTATCTGGTGGGAAAGGGCTTCCGTCAGCGGAATAGTCTTACGGCAATAGGGACAAACTATTTGATCATTCATAAATGTTCACCAGTTGTGGAACAGTTTTTGGAACCAGCCGGAAACGGGTTTATCTTTCTGGGCGAAAAAATAACGGGAACGGCATTTGGGACTGCAGAAACAGCAGGCGATTTTTCTTCTTTTGAGTTGCTTGCGGTAATAACTTTCCTGCTTCTTAAAGTGTTTATGACAATGGTTGCATTCAAAGATGAGGAATTTTATTTTATTGTGGTATTTGACCGGAAGATTGATACTGTCAACAAGGATCTGTTTTAACATGAGGATATCTTAGCAAACCCGGTCAACTGCTGTCCATGACTGACTTTTACCGCGCATTTGGCGTACAATCATGATATGAGCAGAAAAATTATTTTTCTCATCATAATTTCGCTTACTGCCATTGGATTAATAATGACCGTTTTATTGCGGTCAAATAATTTTTCAGGCGAGTTGATCGTCCCCTTTTCTCAAAATATCATCACGATAAATCCTACAATTCCGCTCCAAAATGATTTGTATGAAATTCCTTCACTTTCTTTGGATAATATTTTCAAAAGCGATAAGAACTTCTCTTCTTATCCTCCGGAAAAAATTCGCGTTTTGATCGCCACCGGCGATGTCATTCCTGCAAGAAGCGTTAATTACCAGGCCAATAGCCGCCGCGATTTCCGCTGGCCGTTTGAGAAAACAGCTGAAGTTTTAGAAAATGCTGATTTGACTTTGATCAATCTTGAGTCACCGCTTGTCCCCAATTGTCCGCTAACTAACTCGGGAATGATTTTTTGCGGAGATGCAAGAAACATAGAAGGTCTGACTTTTGCCGGCGTGGATGTGGCCAGTCTCGCCAACAATCATCTTGAAAATTATGGCGAAAAAGGCGTCACTAGCACGGTTAAAGTATTGGAAGAAACCGGTATTTTACCTGTTCTTGAAAATCAACCGCAGGTCAAAGATGTCCGGGGGCTTCGTTTTGGTTTTGCCGCCTTTCACGACCTGGTCCAGCCGCAGTTGGCAATCGAAAAAGAATACAGCGATAAAATCGCCTCCCAAGTGGCCGAGCTTAAAAAACAAAGCGATATGGTAATTGTTTCTTTTCACTGGAGCGCTGAATACACCAGTATTCCCTCCCAGAGACAAAGGGATTTGGCGCATTTGGCTGTGGATAACGGCGCGGATCTTATCATCGGCAACCATCCCCATTGGATCCAGCCGGTTGAAATTTATCATGACAAGCTGATCGTTTATGCCCATGGTAATTTTGTTTTTGACCAGATGTGGTCGGAGAAAACCAAAGAAGGAGTTGTTGGAAAATATACTTTTTTGGATAACCGGCTGATTGATGCCGAATTTCTGCCGGTGAAAATTGTCTACTTCGGCCAACCGTATTTTCTGCAAGACTTCGCAAAAGAAAAAATCCTAAAAGAGATGAAAGAGGGATCATCGAAGCTATAAAACAAAACCCCTCCAAATATGGAGAGGTTTTATTTATAAAATTCGAAGCTAAATTTAGCCACCGATTTTGTACATTCCGGTTCCGCAAGTCGGACACTTCCCTTTCATTGCCGGTTTGCCGTTTTTCATCGTCACTTTAGTGGCGTTTGGATCGTCTCTTTTGGCGCGGCACTTGACGCAATACATTTGTGTCATAAATTCTCGTCACCCCCTTTCACCTCGCCGTAGTCCCGCCAAAGGCGGGACGCAGGCGGGTCAACCTCTATGTAGCACGAAATATAACACACCCTGGAAAATGACGGCTAAAAAAGTGAATATAGTAATTTTTATTAAGTCACGCTTGACGTAAGCATATTCCGAAGCTGGATGGGAAATTTGAGGCTTTGTGACAATATCTGTATTCACGCTTAATTTATCGACTTGAGGCAAACTGACGGTGATCTGCGGCTGGGTATTTTGACTATTGACAAAATGATTGCGGTGGATCCGGGCTAAGATTTTTTGTCTTTTTGTCTTTCTTGGCATATTTTCGGTGAGCTTAACATATTGACAGGAAGTTGTAAAGTGAGTACAATCTCGAATACATAGTGTACTCATTTAATACATGGATCAACTGGCTAATTTACTTATCATAATTATTTTTGTCTGGTTGGGTATCATCAGCTTTTTTCTTTACAAAATATCGTTCCATTACAAACGGCTGATTGACGAAACAGGCAGAAGTAATTTACGGGAAATCCTGGACACGCTTTTGGAGTGGCTCGGTCAGAATGAAAAAGAGATTAAAGAGCTGAAAAAGTTCGTTGAAAAGTTAGCGCAAGACAGTGTATATTATGTACAAAAGGTAGGCATCTTGCGTTTTAATCCTTTTTCCGATACGGGCGGTGACCAAAGTTTTGTTCTGGCAATCCTGGATGGAACTGATACCGGAATTGTGTTAACATCATTACATACCAGAGGAATCACCCGCTGGTATGCTAAAAATGTCAAGTCAGGCCAGGGAGTTGACCATGAGTTATCCAAAGAAGAACAGGAAGCCATAAAACGGGCTGTTCATTTAAAAGTAAAAGCGTTAAAATCAAAATAAAGCATGCAAAAGCAAAAAATTGCCATCATCATTGCCGGGTTAGGTCTATATTTATTAACAACAGGCATCTCCTATGGATTTTTTAACCTAATAGGCGGGTATCAATCTGGAGGACTTTTGATTACCCCGGAAGTGAAAGTTTCCCCACAAGAAAAACCGAAGTATAAAGTCGACCCGTCAGTCCCCCGGGACCAAGTTTGTCCCTTAAATGGAGTGAAATATACCAAGCAGGAAAAAGACATCTGGGATACGAGAAGGCCGCTGGCGGTGATGATGGAAAACAGCGATGAAGCCAGACCACAATCAGGTATATCGCGGGCGGACGTTGTTTATGAAGCCTTGGCGGAAGGTTGGATCACCCGGTTTATGGGTGTATACTTTTGCAATACCCCGATGGAAAATATCACTTTCGCCCCTGTCCGCTCAGCCAGAACATATTTTCTGGACTGGGTTTCCGAATATGATGCTTTGTATAATCACGTGGGAGGAGCCGGCCGCTGTCCGGATGATACAGTTGACCAGAGGGCCAAAGCGCTTTGCCAGATAGACCAATATGGGATAAAAGACCTTGACCAGTTTGGCATAAGCTATCCGGACTGTTATCGCAATCCCGACAGGCTTGATCATCCGGTCGCCACCGAACACACCATGGTCTGTTTCTCCGACAATCTTTATAAAATCGCCGAAAAAAGGGAATGGACAAACGTCGATGAACGCGGGATTGCCTGGGATAAAAATTTCAAGGAGTGGCTATTTAAAGATGATGCGGCCGAAGCGGATAGAGGAACTGTCAATAATGTAAAAATCGTTTTTGCCCAAGGTTATGAGAAGTATGACGCGCAGTGGGAATACGACAAGACAAATAATAACTATAAGAGAAAGACCGGCGGAGTAGCCCATCTTGATCTGGAAACCAAAGAACAGCTAACCGTCAAAAATGTAATCGTCCAGCTTGTTAAACTAACCGGACCGGTCGATGAACACGGACACATCCTTTATGGAACTATCGGCAGCGGTAAAGCCCTGATTTTCAGGGACGGTAAAGTCACCGTTGGCACTTGGGCTAAAAAGAGCCGGATTGGCCGGACAGTTTACTCTGATAATCTTGGTAAGGAAGTCCAGTTTGACCGGGGGGTCATCTGGATCGAGTTTATTCCCAGTGAACAACAGGTTACCTATTAATAAATATTACCTGCCCGGAAAATTATGCTAACAGATCTAATTATTTCGCGGGTCCGGGTAAAAATTTTACAGCTTTTTTTTCAATCTCCGGGAAAAATCTTCCATGTTCGCGATATCGTCAGAAGGGTTGACGAGGAAATCAATGCCGTAAGGCGGGAACTGGCGCATTTGGAAAAAATCGGGGCGATGACGAAGGAAAGACGGGCAAATCGTCTTTTTTATGCCCTGCGGCGTGATTATCCTTTGTATTTTGACCTCCTTGAACTCATCGTGAAGACTTCCGGAATGGGAGGAGAAATCATCAAACATCGAAATAAATTGGGGAAGATAAAATTTGCCATGATTTCCGGAAAATTTGCCAGAGGTACGGCAAGAAGCGGGGGTGATGTGGATCTTTTGATTGTCGGCAAAGTAGTTTTGCCGGAACTGGGACAAATCGTCAGAGCCGAGGAAGTCCACCGGGAAAGAGAAATCAATTATACGGTCATGAGCGAAGAAGAATTTGAGTTCAGAAAAAGACGAAGAGACCCTTTCGTGTTGGAAATTCTTAGAGGCGCCCGGATTATGGTCATCGGTGACGAGGAAGAATTGGTACAATAAATTTTTATGTCACAAAAAATTGTCAGAATCGGCAGAAGCAGTCTAGCAGTCATTATTCCGGCTGATTTTATCCATGCGTTGGGCGTGAAAGCCGGCGAACGAGTAAGTGTCCAAACTCACCCGGATAACGGAAAAGTCTTAATCCAATTTTCCGGAGCCATCCAATTGGCTCTACCAACTTCCAAAAACTTAAAAAAATCCCATGCAAAATAAACGTTTCCTGCTTTGGTTAATCGCCATCTTAACCGTCTTTTCGGCTATCATTGATTTGCCGAAGAATTTCCCTCTTAAATTTAATCTCGGCCCCTTAAAAGTTGACCGGATCATCAGTTCGCCTTCCATTAACATAAACCTTGGACCAATTTCTTTTAAGAAAGATCTGAATACCCGGTACGGACTTGACCTTTCCGGAGGCACCCATCTGGTTTTGGAAGCGGAAATGACCGATATCGCCGCCGCAGACAGGGATAAAGCTTTTGCTTCTGCCAAAAGCGTCGTTGAACGAAGGATCAATCTTTATGGTTTGACGGAACCGGTTGTGCAACAGACAAAAACCGGTGGCAATTACCGGATTATTGTCGAAATCCCCGGAGTCACCAATGTCAACCAGGCGATTGACTTGATAGGCCGCACCGCCCAGTTGGCTTTTTACGAAGAATCGACAGCTTCTGCTAAAGTGGCTACCCCTTCGAGTTGGCTGGATATCTGGCCGGTGGCAACCCGTCTGACCGGTAAAAATTTGAAACGCTCGGAAGTCACTTTTGATCAAAAAACCGGCAAACCGCAGGTGGCTCTATCTTTTGATGAGGAAGGCGGAAAAATATTTGAAGAGGTAACCAGAAGAAATATCGGCAAGACGGTTGCTATTCTTCTTGATAAACAACTATTATCGGCGCCTCAAGTAAGTGAACCGATTAGCGGCGGTCAAGCGGTCATCAACGGGTCATTCAGTATGGAAGAAGCCAAAAGACTCTCCATTTCCCTAAACGCCGGAGCGCTGCCGGTGCCTTTGAAAGTGGTGGAACAGCGGCGTATCGGAGCAACACTAGGGAGTGAGTCGGTAACGAAAAGTCTTATTGCCGGAGCTATCGGTTTGACGATTGTCGCACTTTTTATGATAGTCAATTACCAGATGATGGGTTTCATCGCCGATATGGCTTTGATAACTTATACTTTGCTTGTTTTTGCCATTTTTAAGCTTATGCCGGTTACCCTGACGCTGGCCGGAATCGCCGGATTTATCCTTTCAATCGGCATGGCGGTTGACGCCAATATCCTGATTTTTGAGCGGATGAAAGAGGAAATCAGGTGGGGAAAAGACCACTTGACTGCCATCAGGCTTGGTTTTGACCGGGCTTTCCCTTCAATCCGCGATTCCAATATTTCCTCGCTTATCACCTGCAGTATTTTGTATTATTTCGGCAGCGGCATTATCCGGGGATTTGCCATCACTTTAGCAATCGGCATCATCGTTTCACTTTTCAGCGCGATTACTATCACGCGGACATTTTTAAAAATGGTTTACCGTTAAAAATATGATTGATATCATCGGCAAAAAATGGTTTTATTTTCTCTTTTCGGGACTGATTATCATCCCCGGCCTAATTTCTTTGTGTCTTTGGGGTGTCCGGCCGTCAATTGATTTTACCGGCGGAACACTATACGAATTCAGGTTGCCGATTTCAACTACGGATAAGCAAAATCAGCCGCTTAATATCCAAAAAGAAGATGTAAAAAAAATTGTTGAGTCGCAGAAAATTGAAGTAGCTTCCGTGCAGGACTCCGGCGAAAAAACCTTTCTTTTACGGATGAAGCCGATTGACAAAGACCAACATGAAAAATTGCAAAAAGATTTACAGGATAAATTCGGGATGGTTAAGGAACTCCGTTTTGAGACTGTCGGCCCGGCCGTCGGAGCGGAAACAACCATGAATGCCGTCAAGGCGGTCATCGTCGCCTCAATCGCCATCATCATCTATGTTTCTTTGGCCTTCCGTAAAATCCCTAAACCATATTCTTCCTGGAAATTCGGCGTCTGCGCAGTTGTTTCTTTGGTCCATGATGTCCTGGTTGTCCTGGGCTTATTTTCCATCCTGGGGCATTTCGCAAAAGTGGAGATCGACTCGCTTTTCATCACCGGCCTTTTGACAATTATGGGTTTCACCGTTCACGATACAATCGTCGTCTTTGACAGAATCAGAGAAAATCTCAATAAAATGCCGGGAGCCGGTTTTACTCGGGTTGTCAATGAATCTATCCTTCAAACACTCGCCCGGTCGCTGTCCACATCATTAACCGTGCTATTGACTTTGCTAGCGCTTTTGCTTTTTGGCGGCGAAACGATCAAATGGTTTGTGGTCGCATTGCTTATCGGTATCACCTCAGGGACCTATTCGTCCATCTTCAACGCCGCCCCGCTTCTTGTCATCTGGAACGAAAAGACTCGACAAAAGTCGAGTCAACGTTCCTAGAACGTTAATCCGCCGATGGCGGATTTTACGTTCTGGGAGGAATGGGGAAAGAAAAAGAAGAAATAATATTAGTATGAAACTAAAGTTTTATGTCTATTGTCCCGACGACGAAAAGGTGATTACTGCTATCATCGACGCGGCGGCAAAAGAAGGTGCCGGAGTTTATGGAAATTACTCTCAAGTAGCCTTTATCACCAAAGGCAGAGGGAATTGGAAATCAGAAAAAGGCGCCAAACCGCATGAAGGAAAGGTTGGTAAAACGACTCGTTCCGATGTCTCCCGCATAGAAATGACATGTGACTCCAAAAAGGCAAAGAAGATAGAAAATTCTATTAAAAGAGTTCATCCTTGGGAGCAAGTCGATATTGAATTTGTCCGTTTAGAAGACATTTGATTGAGGTGAATATACCCCTTTATTTATTTAAGCGAGAAAAGATATACTATACTTGTTATTAAATTTGTTATTAAATTTTCCCAATTATTTTTATGAATACACAAGATGAAGCAAAATCTGCGGATGTTTGCCCGAAATGCGGCGCAAAGTTAGGCGAAGTGGTGACTACCAAATCGGGTAAAAAATTACAACGCTGTTCGGCCGGATCATGGAACGAGGAAACGAAAAAAAATGAAGGTTGTCCTTTTGTCAAATGGCTGCCGTTTGAACCGGTCACTCTTGATGAAAAATGTCCCAAATGCGGCGCCCCGTTGATTATGACAATGACCCGTTTTAATAAAAAGCTGAAAAAATGCTCGACCAATGTTTGGGACCCGCTAACCAAAAAAGCCAGCGGCTGCGACTATATGGAATGGGTTAAGGGAACGACTGAAGAATTGGATGAAGATTGTCCCAAATGCGGCAGTAAACTGGTCCTTTTCACTACCGCCGCCGGTAAAAGGATGAAAAAATGTTCAACCAATAAATGGGACAAGGAAAGCAAAAGCGCCGTCGGGTGTGATTATATTGAGTTGTTAAATTAAGGTTTTACTTTCATTTTTCAAATCCTCAAGGCGTTTGAGAAGGGCTTCTTTTTCGTTTTTGATTTTGCCTTCAACGATATCGTTGAAAAGCATTTCCAAAACACTGCCGATTAATCGCCCGGGGCCGGTATTGTAGATTTTCATGACATCATAGCCGTCGACTTTAAGGTCGGTAACAGTAAAGGGTTGTTTTTGAACTTCTATTAATCTTTTTTTAAAAAGCTCCAGCCGCCAGGAAGTTTCCCGCGCCCCTCCGCCTAACCGGTCACCGGTTCGAAGATGGAGCATGTCAACGATATTTTCCGGACCGATGTTTCTGATAAAACGCCGAAGAGCCGAATCCGTCTGTCTTTCGTCCACGCTGAACTGGTGAAAACGTACGAGAAGAGTTAATCTTTCCCGGTCTTTTTTGGATAAATGGAGCCGATCGGCGATTTTTCGCACGATTGAAGTACTGATGATTTCATGATTATAAAAAGTAATCACCCCGTCTGCTGTCACCCGATAGGTATCCGGTTTGCCAACGTCATGTAACAGTGTGGCCAGTCTGACAATCGGGTCGTTTGAGGGACAATTTTTGAGAGACATAACCAGATGCGTCCCCACATCATAAAGATGATGTCTTTTGGGGCTTTTTTGTTGCACCTCGAAGCATTTTTCCAGTTCCGGAAGAATTATGGAAAGTAGTCCGCTGTTTCTAAGAAGCATGATCCCATCAGCCGGAAAAGCAGAGGAGAGAATTTTAAGCAGTTCATCCCTGATTCTTTCCGAGGAAACTGAGGTAATCAGTTGAGTATGTTTTGAAATAGCGTTGAAAGTCTCTTCTTCAATCATGAATTTGAGTTCGGTGGCAAACCTGACTGCCCGCATCATCCGCAGGGCATCCTCCTGAAATCTTTCCTCAGCGCGACCAACGGAGCGGATTAATTTATTTTTCAGATCTTCCTGACCGTGGAAAAGATCAATAACTTTTCCTCCATCCAAAGCGATGGCGTTGATGGTAAAATCCCTGCGTTTAAGGTCTTCCTCCAAAGTTTTCCCCCAAACAATTTTATCCGGATGCCGGTGGTCAGTATAACCCGACTCGCTCCTGAAAGTGGTTATCTCATATATCACCGTCTCCTGTCTTCCGTCTTCTGTATTTAGTTCTGTCGGGATCCCAACCGTGCCGAATTTATTGTCATAAAAACTGTCGGGGAAAAGTTTGCGGATTTCTTCGGGCTTGGCATCGGTGGTGAAGTCCCAGTCATTGGTTTCCCGGTTAAGAAGCAGGTCACGGACACAGCCGCCGACGATATAGATCTGAAACCCTTGTTTTTTGAATTTTGCCAAAATCTCTTTTACCTCTTTCGGGAGAGTGAATTTCATAGTAGTATCATAATACTAAATATGCATCAGTGGCAAATACTACATAAAGAGAAAACTTCATCCGAGAAAGAAATATTGCCGATCATCCTTGCCAACCGTAAAATTACCGGTCAAAAGGAAATTACCGCTTTTTTGCATCCGGATCTGAAAGAGTTGACTATAGCCAATTCTGGTTTGAAAAAAGAGGAACTGGCAAAAGCTGCCGAAAGGATAAAACAGGCTCTGAAAAATAAAGAGTCAATCGTCGTCTATACCGATTATGACGTTGACGGCGTCTGCGGCGGAGCTATTGTCTGGGAAACTTTGTATGAGTTGAAAGCCAATGTCATGC
Source organism: Candidatus Microgenomates bacterium (assembly GCA_022866885.1). Taxonomy (GTDB): domain Bacteria; phylum Patescibacteriota; class Microgenomatia; order 2-02-FULL-39-11; family 2-02-FULL-39-11; genus JALHWS01. The sequence goes on from JALHWS010000093.1 coordinate 11,466, forward strand.
CTTATATCCCCCACCGATCTGGTGAAGGCTATGGCTTGTCAAAAAAAGGAATTGACCGGATTCAAAAAGAATTTAATCCCAAGCTCATAATAACCGTTGATCACGGTATTTCCGCCGAAGAGGAAATCAACTATGCCAAAACTCTCGGAATGGAAACGATTATTCTGGATCATCACTTGAAACCGGCCAAAATCCCGAATGTGGTGGCTTTGATCCACACCACCTCTCTTTGTTCGGGCGGGATTGCCTGGTTTTTCCGCCAATTTCTTTTGCAAAAAAACGACAATCTCGATCTGGCGGCTATGGCGACGGTGGCCGACCTGATGCCTCTGACGGGTTTGAACAGAGTAATTGTCAAATTCGGTCTGGAACAATTAAACAAAACAAAAAGGTTAGGGTTAAACGCGTTGATAAAAGAATCAGGAATGAAGAAAGGGGAAATCGGCGTTTTTGAGATCGGACACATTTTAGCTCCCCGGATAAATGCCATGGGCAGGCTTGAACATGCTCTCGACGCTTTAAGACTTATCTGTACCAAAGATGAGTCAAGAGCCTTAGAACTTTCCAGAAAGTTAAGCCTGACTAACCGGACCAGGCAAGAAATGATGCAGCAGTCATCAGAACATGCTATCCGTTTGGTTTCAAAAGAAACAATCGGTAAATTATTGTTTGTCGTTCATGAAACTTACAATGAAGGAGTTATCGGCCTGATTGCCGGAAAACTGGTTGAAACTTATTGGCGGCCGGCCATCGTAGTTTCCAAGGGCCCTGAATATTCCAAAGCCTCAGCCCGTTCAATCGCCGGGCTCAATATCGTTGAACTGATTAGGGAAGCTTCGGATCTTTTGGTCAATGTCGGCGGACACCCGATGGCGGCCGGATTTACGGTTGAGACAAAAAATCTGGAAAAATTAAGACAGAGACTAACCGATATCACTGAAGCGAAATTGACGGAGGAAAAACTGGTCAGGGTGAAAAAAATAGATCTGGAACTGGATTTCCCACAGATAAATAAACAACTATTCAAACTGATCCAGCAAATATCACCTTTTGGCATCGGTAATCCGGAACCGGTTTTTGCCAGTCGTCAAGCGGATGTCATAAACGCCTCCCAGATCGGAAAAGACAAAAAGCATTTGCGGCTTTATCTTCGGCAAGGTAATATTCTTTTATCCGCGATTGGTTTCGGGATGGGAGAAAATTTTTCGAAATTATCGTCTGATAAACCGGTTGATATCGCTTATACCATCGATTTGAACACCTGGAACGGAAAAGAGAAATTGCAATTGAAGCTGAAAGATATTAAAATTCTTTAATATGGACCGCTGTTTGATTATTGAGACTCTAAATAATATCGGGAAAACTGTCAGCCTTGTCGGTTGGATCAATACTATCCGAAGTCACGGGAAAATCATTTTTATTGACCTGCGGGACAGAAGCGGTATAGTCCAAACTGTATATACCAAAGGAAAATTGGAGATATCCTGCGAAGACGTGGTCAAAATTACTGGTCTGGTGAAAAAAAGACCGGAAAAGATGATCAATCCCAAAATTACCACGGGAACGGTTGAAGTGGAAATCGAAAGCCTGGAAATACTGGGTAAAAGCCGGGAGCTGCCTTTCCCCATCGACACCGACGGGTATGACATCAACGAAGAAATCAGATTGAAATACCGTTATTTGGATCTTAGGAGATCGCGTCTGAATAAAAACATCCGCTTGCGTTCGGAAATGGTGCAAAAAGTCCGGGAATATCTTTTTAAACATGATTTTTTAGAAATTGAGACGCCGATTTTGACCAAATCAACTCCCGAAGGTTCAAGAGATTTCCTGGTCCCCTCCCGTTTGCAAAAAGGCAAGTTTTATGCTCTGCCGCAATCACCTCAACAGTATAAACAGCTTCTGATGGTAGCCGGTTTCGAACGTTATTTCCAGATCGCCAGATGTATGCGCGATGAGGATCTACGCTCTGACCGTGGCTTTGAGCATACCCAAATTGATATAGAAATGAGCTTCCTAAACCGTGAAGAGGTGATGCGGATTTTGGAAGGGATGATTACCGGTGTTTTTGAAGGCATGGGACAAAAAATCAAAGAAAAGCCTTTTCCGATTTATACTTTCCAGGAAGCGATGAAAAAATTCGGCTCCGATAAGTTTGACCTGCGAAGCGTTGAGGAAAAAAAGGCAGGCGTTAAAGCTTTTGCCTGGGTGATAGACTTTCCTTTTTTTGAAAAAGACAAAGAGGGCAAATGGACTTTTACCCATAATCCTTTTTCCAATCCCAAGCCGGAATTTATCGATGACTTATTAAATAAAAGGAATATTCCCAATATTCTGACTTCCCAATACGATTTGGTTTGTAACGGCGCGGAAGTCGGCGGTGGGAGTATCCGTTCAAACGATCCGAAAGTGTTGTCTTCCGTCTTTGAAGTAATGGGTTACTCAAAGGGAGAAATTGAAAATCAATTCAGCCATATGTTGCAGGCCTTTACCTATGGAGCACCTCCTCACGGCGGCTGCGCTTTCGGGGTGGAAAGGCTGATGATGATATTGACGGGCGAACAATCTCTTCGTGAAGTAGTCGCTTTCCCCCAAACATCCGGCGGACAGACTTCAGTCATGGATGCCCCAAATACTGTTTCTGAAAAACAATTAAGCGAATTGGGTTTACGGGTGCTTCCTTCTGGCAAATCCTTAACCCGAAATGGCTAAAAAAGATTTTTTCACCAAATTATTCGGCGGATTAAGCAAGATGTTCCGCAAGCACGGGCTCCGGATAGCCGGAGTATTTCTTTTGGCTTTTACTTTATCGCTTTTTCCCTCGCCCAATGTTTATTTCCAAACCGTCAAAAAAACCGGCGGGATTTTTATCCCGAAAGAGATTCCCTTACCTTCCCCCCCTCCGTATCCGGTAAACCAAACCGGAAAACTTCCGCCCAGTTTGAGTGCCGCCGCCATTTTGATTAAAGACTTGGGCTCGGGAGTGGTTATTTACGCTAAAGATGAAAAAACGCGTTTTCCTTCCGCTTCAACAACTAAAATAATCGCTTCTTTGGTGGCTTTGGATAATTACAAACTGGATGATGTCATTACCGTTAAAAAAGTAATCAATGAAGGGAAAACCATGGGTCTGGTACAGGGAGAAAAACTGACGTTTGAGTCACTCCTGTACGGCTCATTAGTCCACTCTGCCAATGACGCCACTTATGTCCTGGCGGACAATTTTCCCGGCGGGACAGATAAATTTGTGGAGAAAATGAACGAGAAGGTAAAAAGTCTTGGTCTGACCGAGACAAATTTTACCAATCCGGTCGGCTTTGATGATTCCAAACATTATACGACCGCTTCCGATTTGGCCAAACAGGCAGAAGTTGCGTTGAGTAACAAGACTATTGCTAAAATTGTCGGTACCAAAGCGATCACCGTCTCTGACGTCAATTTCACTTACTTCCATGAGTTGAAGAATGTTAATGAACTTTTGGGCAGGGTGGCCGGAGTCTCCGGTGTCAAAACCGGTTTTACCGGAAACGCCGGCGAAGTACTAGTGTCGGAGGTGAAGAAAAACGGCCAGACAGTCCTTTTAGTAATCTTAAAAAGCGCCGACCGTTTCGGGGAAACCACCAAACTGATCGACTGGGTATTCGGGAATTTCGTCTGGGTGCCTTTTATGGAGATTATTCCAGCCAGTCAGAAGTAATCGCGGGCAAATAAGCCACAAAATTATTATCTCCCTCAAAAACAAAAATCGGTTGCAAATACATCTGTGGATTTTCACTGTCGTAATAAGCCAAATAAATATTTCTGATAACGATGTTATCGCGGCTGTTTCCTCCAAAATTGACGACTGTTGCCTTTCCCCCAATTAATTCTTCCCAGGCGGAAGCGGCTGATATCAACGGATAGGTGCCGAAATCGTCAAAGGCGATTGGCCAAAAAGTGTAGAAAAGCTCAATCACCTGGATTTTCTTGCCCGGGGTGTAAAGCGCATAATTGTAACTTTTGGAAAATTCCGGCGGCAGGATTTTCCACCCGTCAAGGTCTTGGCTGAAAAAATTGACTCTAACGGTATTGGCGGCTGAAAGACTGGAAGCTTCCCTAAAAGTTTTCTCTGACGGCTCGTAAGTCAAAAGTTCTGTGGTAATTTTGCCTTTGGCGATACTTTCATCAAACAAACCATTACTTCTGATATAGTTTGAAACATCTTCAACCGGTTGTTCTTTGTTATTGATTTGTCCCTCGGTGAAAATTTCCGGAGTTTTTTGGTAGTCGTATTTCAGCTGGAAGTTCATATTGACGATATCCAAAGAAAGCGTCCGTTTGTCATCGCGGGGATCGGTGAAATAATACATGGTTGAGGAGACGGTATTGGGTTCTTTGGTAAAATCGATTTTTGAGGCAAATTTCAGCGCCCGGTCAGGTGAAAGAAGAGTCGGTAGTTTTTTGGGCATGGCGTAAACCCGGCCGGCATCGGTTGATTCCGGAGGTTTCCCTTCAATATTTTCCAGGGTAAATATCAATCCGGCTGACTGGGTGGCGCCGATGGAAAAAATAGGTTTTGGCAGTTTATTAAACTTCATATTCGGCGGCGGAAGTACTGGAGGATGAGTCATCTTCCAGTATTGCACGCCGAAGGAAATCAGGACTTTTAGGACGAGATAACCAATAAAGGCATAAAGGAGATATAAGATGAATTTTCGAAAGCCGATGGACATCTCCGTCAGATTGGCCATAAATATATCCTTCTTAATTGAGTATAAGCCAGAATCTATGTTAGAATCAACCTTATGAATGAGGTTCGTGTCAGGATTGCCCCCTCACCCACAGGAGAAGATCTTCATATCGGTAATGTTTATACGGCACTTCTGAATTATATTTTCGCTAAAAAAAACAAAGGCAAGTTTATTGTCAGAATTGAGGACACCGACAGAACAAGATTGGTTCCCGGAGCCGAGCAGCGGATACTGCAATCTTTGAAATGGTTCGGACTGGATAGCGATGAAGACCCTGACAAAGGCGGGCCGTATGCTCCTTACAGACAATCCCAACGTTTGGATTTATACCGTCAATACGCGGAAAAATTAGTCGAAACGGGACATGCCTATTATAGTTTTTGTACGCCGGACAGACTGGATGAGATGAGGAAAAAGCAGCAGGAGAAAAAAGAGCCGACTATTTATGACGGTTTATGCAAAAAAATTCCTAAAAACGAAGCGTTAGCCCGTTCAAAAAAGGAAAAATACGTCATCAGGTTAAATGTCCCGGATGTTGGGACTACCGAATTTACTGATTTAGTAAGGGGGAAAATATCTTTTGAAAACCGTTTGCTCGATGACCAGGTGCTTTTGAAATCAGACGGTTATCCTACTTACCATCTGGGAGTGGTGGTTGATGATTACCTCATGAAAATTTCCCATGTGATCCGGGCTGAAGAGTGGATTTCATCAACGCCAAAGCACGTTCTGATATACCAGTATCTGGGTTGGCCTTTGCCTGTTTTTGCCCACGGTCCGATTTTGAGAAATCCCGACCGGAGCAAACTTTCCAAACGCAAAAATCCGGTTTGGGCTTCCTGGTATCGTAAACAGGGGTATCTACCGGAGGCAATCCTGAACTTTTTGGCTTTGATGGGTTGGTCTATGCCGGATGGCAGGGAAATTTTTTCACTCACAGAAATGGCGGAAAATTTCCGGTTGGAAGAAGTTAAACCGGCCGGTCCGACTTTCAATTTGGAAAAACTGGATTGGTTAAATGGAGAATATATGAGAAAGATGTCAAAAGCGGCATTACAAACAAAAATTGTTGAATTTATCGGAGATAAATATTCGTCTGATCTGGTTGGAAAAACCATTCCGCTTGTTCAGGAAAGGATAAAAAAACTCTCGGATTATCTGCCTTTGGCCGGATTTTTCTTCAACAGTCCGAAAGATTATGAAATTGATTTGTCCAAAAATCGCAGTTTATTATCCAATATCCATCAGAAGTTATCAGCGGTTAGCGATTGGAAAGCGGATTCCATCGGGAAATCGATGCAGGATCTGGCACAAGAGTTGAAAATCCCTAACAGCAAATTTTTCATGATTCTTCGCGTCGCCGTCACCGGCAAAAAAATCTCTCCACCCTTAAACGAATCAATGGAAATACTAGGGAAAGACGAAACATTATCCCGCTTATCTCAAATTTCTAAATGAAGCAGTTAGTTATTGCCACGAGAAATAAGGGGAAAATCAGGGAGATCCGAAAAATCCTATCCGATATTCCGGTTAAGATATTATCGCTTGATGATGTTGGCTTCCGAAGAGAATTAAAAGAAACCGGTAAAACTTACGAAGAGAATGCGCGGATAAAAGCAGAGACCGTTGGAAAAAAGACCGGACTTTTGACCCTGGGGGAAGACTCGGGATTGGAGATAGACGCCCTCGGCGGAAAACCCGGCCTTTATTCCGCCAGGCACCGCAAAGGAACTGACACTGACAAGCTAAATAAACTTCTCCGGGATTTGAAAGGCTTTCCAAAAGAGAAAAGAACCGCCAAATATGTCGCGGTTGTTGCCGTTTACAATCCACAAAACAAAAAGACATATGTATTTAAGGGAGAAAGCCACGGTCAAATAACGGACAAACCCCAAGGAACAAACGGTTTCGGCTACGACCCGATTTTTTACAATTTTGATTTAGGAAAAACTAACGCTCAAGCTTTTGAGGAAGAAAAAAATAGAGTCAGCCATCGGGCAAGGGCATTAGAAAAAGCAAAAAGAATGTTGTTTATATTGTCATCCTGAACTTGTTTCAGGATCTAAGCAGGATTTCGCTAAGGTTCAAGATGCCGAAACGAGTTCGGCATGACGTTGTAACCATTATCATAAGACATCAAACCAGTGAGGATTGCTTTCGACTGTCAGATCCAAATATATTTTTTTGTTGGTGGCCGTTTCCAATTCTTTTCTCGCTGCCATGCCGATTTCTTTAACCATCCGGCCGTTTTCACCGATAATCATTCTCCGGTAACGGTCGGAACTCGTGATAATCCGAGCTTTAATATAAGTTGAATTGTTAGCTCTTTCCTTTATTTCATCAACTTCCGTCATTATTGTGTAAGGAAGTTCTTTCCTCAAGAAAAGAAAGGCTTTTTCGCGGATGATTTCGGAAAGAAAAGTCTTACTGTCCATATTCAGCGCCGGTGTAGGACGGCCGGAGTTATCAACGATTTGTTCGCCTTCCGGCAGAAATTCAAAAATCGCGTCCAGCAAATAATTTAAGTTTGATTTGTATAGGGCGGAGATATAGACGGTTTTATTAAACTCTTCTTCGAGGAATTTATAATGGGGTAGAAAAGAAGGCTTCTTGATATCGGTTTTATTAATCGCCAGAATTTTCGGAGCATCCATTTTCCTGATAATTCCTAAAATCTTATTTTCCTCTATATCCCTTTCTCTGCTATGGTCAACAATATAGACAATGACACTGACTCCTTCTTTCAAAGTCTTCTCGGCAATCGGATTGATCTTTTTGGAAACCGGGTCATTAACTTTACCGAAGATTCCGGGGGTGTCGATAAAAATTATCTGTCCCCTCTCGTCTTCATAAACGGCTTGGATCGGAATACGGGTGGTTTGCGGTTTGGGTGAAGTGATGGAAACTTTTTGACCCAAAAGGTTATTCAGCAAAGTTGACTTGCCGCTGTTGGGACGACCGATGAGTGCTACGTATCCGCTTTTCATAATTTTGCCATTTTCTGCTCGTTTCTTGACCCCATACAACACTTACCTCCTCCCGAGGTCTACGTCCTCGCGTCGGAGGGGCGTGTATACGGGGTCTGCGGAGTTAGAAGCTTTCAGCTTCTAACTCCTTGACAAATTATACACTTCTGCTTTAGGATATGGGTAGTATGAAAAAGTGGTGGGAGAAATTTTACAAAGAAAATAAAGCGATTGTCTGGGCGGCGGTTGTTGCAATCATTATCTCTTTAGGAGTCTTGATCAAAGCCAAAGACGAAGTGACCCGCTTTACCCTGATTATGCCGGTCTTCGCCGGCTTTATCCTTTTTTCGATCCTGATGACTTCCGATGAAGAATTGGAAGAAGAGGAAAAAGAAGAAAAGAAATCCCCCAAAAAGCGGTCAAGAAAGTGAAATTTTATCCACTCCCGTATACTGGCGTAAAATTTCCGGTACGGTCACGCTGCCGTCTTTGTTTTGGTAATTCTCCAAAATGGCAATCAGAATCCGGGGAGATGCCACCGCGGTATTGTTTAACGAATGGGTAAATAAGATTTTCCCCTCTTTGGTTTTGTACCGGATATTCAGTCTCCTTGTCTGGAAATCGCCCATGAAAGAATTGGACATGGTTTCGCCATAAGCCTGCCTCCCCGGCATCCAGGTTTCGATATCGTATTTCTTCACCTGCGGTTCGCCCATATCACCTGTACACATCAGCATCACTCTATAAGGAAGCTTCAGATCCTGCAGAATACTTTCGGCGTTCTGGAGTAATTCCTCATGGAGCTTTAAGGAATTTTCATAATCATTTGTGGTTATGATCACCTGTTCGATCTTGTTAAACTGGTGCAGCCGGTAAAGGCCTTTGGTATCTTTGCCGTAACTGCCTGCTTCACTTCGGAAACAGGGAGAAAAAGCGACAAATTTTTTCGGCAGATCTTTTTCAGGTAAAACTTCACCGGAATAATAAGCGGTCACCGGCACTTCGGCTGTCCCTGCCAGATAAATATCGTCTTTTTCCAGGTGGTAAACCTCATCTCTTCCCCATGGCAGCTGTCCGTTTCCGATCAAAGAGAATTCCTTTACCAAAGACGGGGCAATCAAAGGAGTGTAACCTTTTTTAATCAGTTTCTGATAGGTATAAAAAAGGATAGCCAGTTCCATCACCGCCGCTTCGTTTTTCAAAAAATATGTCCGGAAACCGCCAACCTTCACTCCCCTTTCAAAATCCACGAGATCCAGTTTCTTGGCTAAAGCGAGATGGTCTTGTGGAGTGAAATCAAACTTCGGCAACTCTCCCCATTTCTTTATTTCGACATTCCCGCTGGCGTCTTTCCCCACCGGAACACTCTTATCCGGCACATTTGGCACCTGCAGCATCAGTTCTTTATATTCTTTCTCAATAATTCCCAACTCTTCTTCTAATGTCTTAATTTCATCTTTTAACTGTCTGCCTTCGTTTTTGGATTTGGGATTTTGTCCGCCAGCTGGCGGATTGAATTTTGAATTTTTATTTCTAATCGCTCTCTTCTCCTCAATCTCTCCAATCAGCTTCCGTCTCTTTTCATCCACTACAAGCAACCGATCCAGATCCACCTTCCGGTTTTTATCAGCCGCTGCTTTTTTTACTAATTCCTTATTTTCCCTGATGTATTTAATATCAAGCATACAAACAAAAAAAGTCTAACATATAACTGATTCTTGTCAAGAGTAACCGTCCGTGAGCTTCCGAAGAAAATGTCATTGCGATCCGCCGGCTGGCGGAGAAGCAATCCCGTCGGGATCGCCACGGGACGCACCGGCTAGTGCATCCCTCGCGATGACAGAGTTTTGTCAAGATCATTGACAGCCTTATTTCCTTCTGTTACTCTTCATTTGCTACCTATGAAATTTAGAGTTTATTATTTTCTCTTTCTTATTTTCTCTCTCTTTTTCCTTCTTCCCTCCCCAATCTTTGCCAAACCTTCTCAACCATTTGCTCCCGATAAAATTCTGGTGAAATTCAGGGAAAACACGCCGGATGTTATCAAAGAAAAATTTCAGAAACAATTTGAAACAAAAATAAAAGACAAAATCAGCCGGCTTGATGTCGAGGTTATGCAAATATCACGGAAAAATCTGACTGATCTGGTCAACCAATTCCTGCTCTTGCCTTTTATCGAATACGCCGAACCGGATTTTGTGGCAACAACAATGGATGTTCCCAATGACCCTTATTTTAATCTTAATCTGCAATGGGGCATGCAAAAGGTGAAAGCGCCGGACGCCTGGAAAATCTCTACAAGTAACCCTGGAGTAAAAATTGCCATTCTGGATACCGGTATCGACCGGGATCACGAAGATCTTTCTTCAAAAATCACTGATAATTGGAATTGCACTGACAGTCCTCTTGATGATGATTCATACGGCCATGGCACTCATGTCGCCGGTATTGCTGCGGCTGCGACTAACAATGGCACCGGTGTCGCCGGTTTAGGTTACAATGCGTCATTAATGAACGTTAAAGTTTTAGGCGATGACGGTTCAGGCTACTATTCGTGGATTGCCAATTGCATCACTTGGGCGGCTGACAATGGCGCTAAGGTTATCAACATGAGCCTGGGCGGTCCATCCAAATCAAAGACTTTGGAAAATGCCGTTAATTACGCTTGGCAAAAAGGTGCCGTTATCGTGGCGGCGGCAGGTAATTCCGGCAACAGTTCGCCTACATACCCTGCTTATTACACAAATGTCATTGCGGTGGCCGCCACCGACAGCAACGATAAAAAGGCTTCCTGGTCTTCCTACGGACGCTGGGTGGATGTGGCCGCTCCGGGAGTCGATATTTACTCGACTTTCCCCAATCATCCTTATACTATTGGTAAAAAGTTGGGTTATGATTATGGTTCGGGCACTTCCATGGCCACCCCTCATGTCTCCGGCTTGGCCGCTTTGGTTTGGTCGAGTTCTTTTGGGACGAGTAATGCAAACGTGAGGAAAAGGATCGAGTCAAAAGCGGATAAAATCTCCGGCAGCATTATGTATTGGACTTATGGCCGCATCAACGCCCTAAAAGCCGTTTCTCCTTAAGTCTGTTGTTCACTTAACCACTTATCAGCATCCAACGCGGTCCCAGTACAACGCTTACTTGCTCACATGGTTTACATCCATGCTTCGCAAGGGCGCGTATACGGGACTCGCTGCACGTTATTTATCAAATCAATTCTTTAAACCATTCTCCTCCAACCAACGTGAGGCATCCAAAGCGGCCATGGCGCCGAAACCGGCGGAGGTAATGGCCTGTTTATAGCGGTAATCAGCCACGTCGCCGCCAACGAAAACTCCAGGAATATTGGTAGCCATCCGGTACTTAAGAAGACTTTTTTCATTCTTTACTTCTTTCCGGACGATATATCCTTTTTCATCCAAATCTAATCCTTTAAAAAGAGTGCTGTTTGGCTTATGTCCGATGGCCAAAAAGACGCCGTCTGTTTTAAACTCTTTTTCATTTCCGGTCTTTACGTCTTTTAACATTAATCCCGTCAATTTATCAGTTCCCAGATACTTCGTTATTGTTTTATTCCAGATCACCCTGATCTTCGGATTGGCAAAAATCTTCTCCTGCATCGCGCAGGATGCCCGGAACGAGTCTTTCCGGTGAATAATTGTTACCTTATTGGCTACATGGGAGAGAACTTCCGCTTCCTCCATGGCACTATCACCGCCGCCGATAACGACAACGTTTTTATTCCTGAAGAAAAAAGCGTCACAGGTGGCACAGGTGGAGATACCTTTCCCCCGGAGTGTCTTTTCCCCCGGCACGTTTAACCAAAGACTGTCAGCACCGGTAGTGATAATGATTGATTTTCCCTGATAAGTTTTCCCGCCGGCAGTCGCTTTAAACGGTTGTTTGGAAAAATCAGTCGCGGTGAAATCGGTATTTACTATATCTACTCCCAATCTTTCCGCCTGCTTTCTCATGTTTATCATGAGCTGCGGTCCCTGGATGCCTTCGGGGAAACCGGGGAAATTTTCAACCAAAGTGGTCAGCATCAGTTGTCCGCCCCATTTCGTCCCGGCAATAAGAAGTGTTTTATGTCCTGCTCGGACTGAGTAGATACCGGCAGTTAAACCGGAAGGACCGGAACCTAAAATAATAATATCATACATAAAAAAACAAATTTATTGGATAACTTTCTTAATCTCCTCCACCAGTGTCTCCTTACTCTGCACTCCAATCATCTGCTTGACGACATTCCCCTTATGAAAAATCATCAGGGTCGGGATGCTCATTACCTGATATTTGGAGGCGGTGGCCGGATTATCATCGACATTCAACTTGACGACCTTCACTTTTCCTTCATATTCCTTGGTAATTTCCTCCAAAACCGGCATTTGCATCTGGCATGGCCCGCACCAAACGGCCCAAAAGTCCACCAATACCGGTATTGCCGATTTGGTTACTTCCTCATCAAAATTTTTATCAGTAAGAGTAACTTCTGACATATATGCGCCTCCTTCAGCTTAACCATTTTAACAAAATAAACAAATCATGCAATAGACTATTTTTCCGTTTTTTCTTCATTTTTCTCCCAGTAAATTTTCATGGATTTTGCGTGCAAAATATCCGCCAGCCCGATGTTTCTGGCATGCAAGCAATATTCACGAAACACTGCAATAACTAAACTCAAACCTAACGGAATTATAACCCACCTGCCTGAAAACCATTGATTCAAATCCCCAAATGCATAAGTGAGAAGATAGATTAAGAAAAAATGTTCGATGATATTTGGAAACCAAACCAGGTATTTGGTATCAGATTTTACCAAACTGACGACCTGGCCGACCAAACGGATAATAAATAATACTGCAATAACCGGAAAAAGCGGTTTATTTGCAAAGAAAAGAAATATCCAGAAATACCACCAGAGATCGAGTATTTTGTCATAAAGGTGATATTGTTGCCAGCGGAGTTTTGCCCGGTAAGCGATATACCCGTCGCAGATATCTAAAATAGTGCTTGTTATCGTAACGATTATCGGATAAGCAAATATAAATATGGGGACGATAATTCTTAATCCGCCAAAAATCAACAGCACTATCCCCCACATATCTTTATAATAACAAGAATATTTTTATTTATATATATTTTACCATTTGACGTTTGGATTTTGGATTTGTTATTATATCCCTATCCCCCCCTAGGGGATAGAAGGAGGCAGAAATATTATGAATCAAACATCCAGCAAATCATCAGTCATTCCAAGGTTGAAAATTGTCGAAGGGCATATCAAAAAAGTGAGGGAAATGGCGGAGAATGGAGTCTATTGCATAGACATCCTCCATCAGACACAGGCTGTCGAATCAGCTCTGCGGGAAATAGATAACATTATCCTTGAGAATCATTTAAACACCTGCGTCGTCAATTCCATAAAAAGGGGCAAAGCAAAAGAGGCCATCGATGAGATTATGACTGTCTTTAAAAAAACGAAAAAATCAAAATGAACCATCAAAAATCAACCCAGCTGAAAACTATCACTTTCCCCATATCGGGCATGCACTGTGCGTCATGTGTGAAGTTAATCGAAAAATCACTCCAACACGTTGAGGGAGTCAGCGAAGCGTCAGTAAACCTCGCTTCCGAAAAGGCTACTGTCCGCTATGATGTTGATAAAACAAACCCTACCCTTTTGGCATCCGCTGTCTCACAGGCAGGCTATCAAGCGCTGATTGACAAAGATTTGAAAAATATTGATAGTCAGACGCTACAAAAACAAAAAGAACTCCGGATTCTCAGTCTCAAAGTCGCAATAAGCTTGTTGATTGCTGCTGTCTTGCTCTGGGGCAGTTTCCCGGTAATTTCCGACTTTGCCCCTCTTATTATCAGGAATTTCTGGCTGCAGTTTATTCTTGCCACCCCAATCCAATTCTGGGCCGGTTTTTCATTTTACCGGTCAGCCATCACCTCTCTCCGGCGTAAAACCGCCAATATGGACACATTGGTCGCGCTTGGTACCACCGTTGCCTATTTATATTCAATCTTCGTCACCATATTTCCAGATATCATAAGGAGACTGGGTGTGGAACCGATGCCCTATTTTGACACCTCCGTCACCATCATCGCCCTGATACTTTTGGGACAATTCCTGGAAGCCAAGGCCAAAGCAAGGACTTCGGAGGCAATTCATAAACTCATCGGACTTCAGGCTAAAACAGCCAGAGTCATTCGGCACATCCAGAACAATTTGGTAGAGACGGATATTCCCATAGAAGAAGTCATAATCGGAGATATTATCAGGATAAGACCGGGAGAAAAAATCCCTGTGGATGGCAAAATTACCGACGGACAATCATCAGTTGACGAATCAATGATAAACGGAGAAAGCATGCCTGTTTTTAAAACCATGAATGATACGGTTATCGGAGGGACAATAAATAAGACCGGTACATTTACGTTCAAAGCCGACAAAATCGGCAAAGACACGATGCTCGCCCAAATTATCAGACTGGTTGAAGAGGCGCAAGGGTCGAAAGCTCCTATCCAAAGGCTGGCTGATATCATCTCTTCTTATTTCGTACCTGTTGTCATTATGCTGGCTATGGTAACTTTTATCATCTGGTATCTGTTTGGTCCGCAACCCGCTTTCTTATATGCCATATTAAACACGGTATCGGTCCTTATCATTGCCTGTCCCTGCGCTATGGGTCTGGCTACTCCCACCGCTATCATGGTGGGTACCGGCATCGGCGCTACACACGGAATTTTGATAAAAGATGCCGAGAGTCTGGAAACAGCCCACAAAATAAACACCGTAATTTTTGACAAAACCGGCACTCTTACCCAAGGAAAACCTGTTGTCACTGATATTATTTCACCAGAACCTATTTTACAGCTTGCCGCTTCTTTGGAAAAAGGCTCCGAGCATCCGCTGGCTGAAGCGATCGTAAAAAAGGCAGAAGAACAGGAGGTAAAATTTCTTCCCGTATCGGGATTTCACTCAATCACCGGTATGGGGGTTAGTGGGTCAGTGAACAATATGGATATGATATTAGGCAACAAAAAACTGATGGAAATAGAAAAAATTCCTCTTCAAGACTTCGACTATCATCTATCAGTACTTGAAGCTGAAGGAAAAACGGTAATGATGCTCGCAGTCAAAAAACCCAAAGCTATAAATTTCAGCCTTGAAGGAATTATTGCCGTGGCCGATACAATCAAAGATTCAGCCATTGCAGGCATAACAAAATTAAAAGAAATGGGAATAGAAGTAGTTATGATCACGGGTGACAACCAAAAAACAGCAGAGGCGATCGGGGAAAAACTAGGAATAGACAGGGTACTCTCGGAGGTTCTCCCCGATGATAAGAAAAATGAAGTCAGAAAAATACAAAAAGAAGGAAAGGTTGTTGCCATGGTTGGAGACGGGGTAAATGATGCGCCTGCTCTGGCCGCCTATGATGTCGGGATAGCCATGGGAACCGGTACGGATGTCGCCATAGAAGCTGCCAACATAACACTGATAAATAAAAACCTTACTTCCGTATCCCGGGCCATCAGACTTTCCAAAAATACGATACGAACGATCAAGCTGAACCTTTTTTGGGCTTTTGCCTATAACATCATTCTTATCCCTGTGGCTATGGGAATACTTTATCCTTTCGCCAAAATCATGTTAAACCCGATCCTGGCGTCTCTGGCTATGGCTACAAGTTCTATCTCTGTTGTTTCGAATTCGTTACTTTTAAAAAGAAAAAAGATATGAATCTCTGGACAATTTTTTTAACAGGACTTCTGACCGGCGGGCTTACCTGCCTGGCGGTTCAGGGAGGCTTATTGGCTACCACCATCGCCCAGACAGGTCAACGGAAGACAATTTCTGTCCTGGCATTTCTGACAGCTAAACTGTTTGTTTATTCAATTTTGGGCTTCCTTCTTGGTTGGTTCGGCTCATTTTTCCAAATGTCTATTACCACCAGAGTCATTTTGCAGATTGCGGTCGGTATTTTTATGATCGGGACAGCTCTCAATTTCTTAGACGTTCACCCTATTTTCCGTTATTTCCTTATCCAGCCACCGAAATTCCTCACCCGGCTGA
>JALHWS010000094.1 GCA_022866885.1 Candidatus Microgenomates bacterium
CTTTACACCATGTACCGCTCTTACAGATGTTATGAAGAGGGTAAAATTATTCGGAAAAATCCGATGTGGAAATTGCCTTAGAGAAAACCAAAAGGTTGAATCTTATGTTTTAGTATTCGCTAAAAGAATAATAAAAAATCACATATTTCTTAAGAGCTATTTAATAGTAACAATAAGACCAATTATTATGACATGTAAAATTCGCATTAAAATAGGATATGTTGAAATTGATTACGAAGGAGAAGAAAATTTTTTCAAAGAAGAATTGCCAAAAATGATTACAGAAATTTCCCATCTTGTCACAAAAGAAAATATTGTAAAAACTTTTAATGAATCAAGCGATTCCACAAATACGGATAAGCCAGCTAAGGAGAGTACAAATTTAGATTTATCTGTAACAGATATTTCAGGAAAAATTGGAGTTAAGACAGGTTCTGATTTAATTATGGCAGCGGCTGCCTATCTTACTCTCGTAGAGAAAAAAGAATCTTTTACTCGGGATCAAATAATGGAGAAGATGAAAACTGCACCTTCCTATTACAAAAGCTCTTATTTGAGTAATTATACCAGATATCTTAATGGTTTAATTGGTAATCAAAAATTGCGGCAGACATCTACTGGAAAATACGCTTTAAGCGCGGCTACAATAAAGGAATTGGAGAAACAGCTTGTCAACTGAACATGTTTTAAAAGATATTTTGAATAAAACGGGATTATCAATAACAAATAAAATTCTTATTCTTTTATCAATTAACTCAAAAGAACCAAAATCTACCGAAGAAATTGTTAAACTGGGATATCAATTTGGCTTAACCGCTGCGGGAAAGTGGAATATTTCTCAACATTTACGTTCAACCGGTGGAAAAGCAATAAAGACACCAAAAGGTTGGGAACTAACTTTAACTGGTATACAGTTCCTTTATTTAACGTTCGGTGTTGAAATTGATTCCCAAGAAATTCATATTGCAAATGATTTACGATCTCATCTTCCAAAAATTAAAAATCAAGACACATTGGCATTTGTGACAGAGTCCGTACTCTGTCTTGAAAGTAAATTATATAGATCGGCAGTCGTTCTTTCTTGGGTTGGGGCAATAGCAGTTCTGTATGATTATGTCATTGTCAATAAATTAAAAGAATTTAATATAGAAGCTACTCGGCGGGATCCAAAATGGAAAAATGCAAAGGTTACTGATGACCTATCACTCCTAAAAGAAAGTGAATTTTTAGATATTCTAGAAAATATTTCTGTTATTGGGAATGACGTGAAAAAAGAACTAAAAAAGTGTCTAGATTTACGAAATAGTTGTGGCCACCCTAATTCGTTGGTAATAGCGGATAACCGTGTCGCAGCCCACATTGAAATTTTAGTATTGAATGTATTTGCAAAATTCATATAATTCAATAAAAAAGAAAATCCGATTGATAAGAGATTTAGACTTGAAAAGAGGTACTCCTCGGCTGGGACTTTGATTATGGCCCATATTTGCCCCTCCAATATGTGCTATTTGCGATGATATAAACGCTCGATCCATCAGCCAAACCCGGTCAACCCCCGCAATCGAATGCACTTAGTAATCTTGCTGTTGAGTACAAATCAGCCTTATTATTTTCACGCCCTGCTCCTCATCTATATCTCCCCCACGTCCAATCCCTGATCAGAATTCTCATGACCCCCACCGACCTCATAATCCCCGCCATTGCCTTCATCCTCGGCATCATCACCGCGTACCTCGTCTTCCGCCAGCAGATCAGCGCAATCGAAGGGCGGGCACGAAACGATCTCGAACGCTGGAAGCTCGAATGCACAAACGATATCCGGAAGGATTCCGTCAACCGCTCACGATCGACACTGAAGGGCAGGATCTCCGAGCAGATGGCTCCGCTCTTGCCGGAGTTTCCTTTCGCTTCTGCTGATGCCCGGTTCATCGGGAACCCGATTGACTTTGTTGTCTTTGATGGGTACACTCAGGTAAAGGACGAGAACGGAGATACGATCAGTGTCGTGCTGGTGGAAGTGAAGAAGGGGAAGGGGAGGCTCACGCGGGAGGAAGGGC
The DNA here is from genome assembly GCA_022866885.1 of Candidatus Microgenomates bacterium. Lineage (GTDB taxonomy): Bacteria > Patescibacteriota > Microgenomatia > 2-02-FULL-39-11 > 2-02-FULL-39-11 > JALHWS01. Next base: position 2,058 of record JALHWS010000094.1, read on the forward strand.
TGATCAAGAAAGCGGTTGAGGAGGGAAGGGTGTCGTGGCGGACGATTTTTCTGAAGGATGAGGAAGGGGAAGAGGGTTCCGGATAAGGAAGACGGTTTGTTTACCGGGATAACTATGAAAAAAAGAACATCAGGATTTCTTTGGTGGAATTGCCAGCAGGTCATCGGGTTCCTTCGCATCCTTCGCTTCCTTCTTCTGCATTGACATTCCTATGAAAGTTACC
>JALHWS010000095.1 GCA_022866885.1 Candidatus Microgenomates bacterium
CCAGGGAAGACTGGGCATGGCCGCTGGGAAATCCATATCCGGAGGCCTGAACCTTTTGAATTTCCGGTAAAATATCAAAAGGGCGGGGCTGCTGAAATATTTCTTTTACTCCTGCATTAACATAAACGGATAATAAAAAGATAATTCCGACCCGTATTCCCAAATAAAAGTCAACACACCAAAGGAGGAAGGAAAATAAAAGCAGGTAAAATAATTCATCTCCAAGTGAAGTAATAGCTCGAAAAAAAGAATCCAGCAACGGTGTGTTAATCTGTTGAATCATAATAATGAAATTTAATCCCCGCTGAAAAATGGTATCCATTCCGGCGCCTCCCTCATTTACGATAATAATTTATTATATCAAAAATAATCAAAGAACGCTCTTTTTTAAAAAAATCCATCATCTTCAATTGTCATGGGGATAAATCAAAAGACCCAATGTTAGTGTAAAATTTAGCGGAGTAGTAAATAGAGGGGAAGAAGGATGAAGGAAAAAAGAAAAAGCGTAGACTTACCTATATAAACAAAAAACCTTTTTAACCAGGGAGGTAAGCTGCACCTTTGGACACTATAACAATTTAGATGAGGCAATCCGCTCTATTGACATCATTTTAAAAAGTAGTTAAGATAATTAATTAATAATTGTTTATAGTCCATACAGAAAGGAGGTAAAATATGAATATCGGTATTATCATATATTCCCAGACCGGGAATACCAATTCCGTCGCCCTGAAGCTGCAGGAGAAACTTTACGCAGCCGGACATTCGGTGGATATAGAACAGATAGAAATTTCCGGTGAATTAGGTCCAAGAGCAACAAATTTTCAGCTCAAAACGAAGCCCGATGTCGACAAATACGATGCATTAGTATTCGGTGCTCCAGTACAGGCCTTTTCCTTATCACCGGCAATGAAAAGTTATCTAACCCGGATGACATCATTAAAAGGCAAAAAAGTCGCCTGTTTCGTCACCAAGCAATTATCCTTTTCCTGGACCGGTGGAAACCAAGCAATCAACAAGATGGAAAAAATCTGCAAATCCAACGACGGGGAAGTCTGCGGATCAGGGATGGTAACCTGGAGTAGCAAGCGCCGTGATCAGAAAATTACTGAAGTAATTGATAGATTGAGCAGATTATTTTAATTGCATTTCGGCGCAAAATAAATAGAAGGAGTATTTTTCTATGAGTATGGAAATTTATTACTTTTCTGGAACAGGTAATTCGTTACACGTGGCAAAAGAACTACAAAAACGACTTCCAGAAACAAATCTTATTCCGATTGTAAGCCTTCTAAACACAGATGTTATTAAAACCAACGCCGAAACAGTGGGCTTTGTGTTCCCTATCTATTTTACAACCGTACCTGTTCCTGTACGACGATTTCTTAAGAAGCTCAATCTGAAATCGGCCAAGTATACTTTTTCAGTGTTGACACGGATTGGTACCTTTTGTGTTGCAAACATCAACGTAAAAGGGATACTGAAGAAAAAAGGGAAAAGTCTAGATTCTCAGTTTATTCTGAATATGGCTAATAATTCACCGACTGGTTTGAAACCTGGAAAGGGTGATGAAAACTGGGTAAATCAGATAAATGAAAAAAAAGTATTACAGCTTGAATCTGAGGTTCAGTCCCGCCTTGATTCGATACATAAAATTATATTAGCTCAAGAAAAATATCCAAAAAAAGCCTTTCCAAATCCTTTTTTATCTCTTTTGGAACGGATCATGCATCTCCTAACTTACAACACAAAAACTCAAATCAACTTCTATGCTGATTCAACATGTACCGGTTGTGGGATATGCGAAAAAGTATGTCTTTCCAGAAAGATAAAAATGCATA